>JAGGSD010000159.1 GCA_021159265.1 Syntrophobacterales bacterium
CCTTAAACATGCTTTGTAAAAGTTACTTTCCATTATAATGCCGCTAAACGGCATAATGGAGCTTTTTACGAATGCATCATAATTAAAGAAGTTACAAGAGATGTAAAAATACGAGGAGTTGTCTTAATAACTGCGTTTTTGCGCAAAAGCCGACGCCGGCGGTGAAAGGCTTAGGGGATAATCTTCTCCGCGCCTTTACCCTTTAACCCTCAGCTCTTATTGCTTAGTCCTTTGCGGCTTCGCCGCCTTAGGTCAGCATTGCCTTAACTTTTTCACTTACAAGCTTACCATCGGCTTTGCCCGTGAACTTTGCCATAAGCGCTTTCATCACATTACCCATATCGCGGATACCCGTCGCACCTACCTCATCTATCACCTTTGATATTTCTGCCTCTATCTCCTCTTCGGAAAGCTGTTCAGGCATAAACTCCTGAATAACCTGTAACTCACCTTCTTCCTTTTCAACAAGATCCAATCTCCCCCCGTTTTTGAATTGTTCGATAGAATCCTTTCTCTGCTTTACCATGGAAGATAATACCTGTAGGATCTCTTTCTCTTTGAGCTCCCTCCGCAAATCGATTTCCTTATTGTGCAACGCCGCCTTAGCCAGGCGAAGCGCAGACAATCTTAATTTATCTTTACTCTTGGCTGCTTGAGCCATTCCACTTTCGATTTTCTTTATTATAATATTCATAGATTTACCTATATTATCACACTGTTGGTTTGGCAACATAACTCCAAAACATGAACAATTCCACATGTCATTGTCAAGCGATCATGTAAAGAAGTATGTTCAAAACTTAATTTATTTATTTTTGGTGAATTGTCAATTCTTCATGCTGGTTTTTTATCAAATGAAACGTCAGGCAAGATCATCTTTCAATTTTTTGCCACCCAATACATGCAAGTGAAGATGAAAAACAAGCTGTCCTCCCTCCTCGTTACAGTTTATGACAGTTCTGAACCCCCTCTTGTCTATTTTCTTGATTCTTGCCACTTCCTCGACAGCAGAAAATATACCACCTATTATATCCATATTTTCATGAGATACATCCATCAATGTGGGGATATGCTGCTTAGGAATAATGATAACGTGTACCGGGGCCATAGGCGCAATGTCATCAAACGCCAGGATTCTGTTATTTTCATATACCTTGTTACAGGGTATTTCTCCCCTGGCAATTTTGCAAAATATACAATCTTCCATTTATTTACCTCCTTATCCGTTAGCAAAACCTCCAATAGCCCCCTTCGCACAAAAACTTTAAACTTTAAACCCGGAACTTGAAGCCATTTCTATTGCATCTTCCAGGCGTAATGCCCCGCTATAAAGGGCCTTTCCTGCAATAACACCAATTACCCCGGAGCTTTCAACTCTAAGAAGTTTTTCAATGTCTTTCAGCCCTGACACTCCACCTGACGCGATAACAGAAATATTTACAGACTCGGCAAGATTCTTCGTATTTTCAATATTTACGCCCACTTCCATACCGTCCCGTTTGATATCGGTATATACTATTGCATTTATGCCAAGGCCTTCGTAGCTCTTAGCTATATTCACAACAGATTGGCCCGTTTCTTCTGTCCATCCCTCAACCAGTATCCGCCCTTCTTTTGCATCGATACCAAGTATAATGGATTCTCCATAAGAAGCGCAGGCCTCCATAACAAATTTTCTGTCTTTCAATGCTGCTGTTCCCAGTATAACCCATCTGACCCCCATACCGAGATATGCTTTAATTGTTTTCATATTTCTGATTCCACCACCAACTTGAACAGGAATATCTATTTCCCGGACCAGATTTCTTATAACCTCTTCGTTTTGAGGGGAACCGGCCTTAGAGCCGTCAAGGTCAACAACATGGATTCTTTCAGCCCCTCTTTTCTGCCAGCTTTTTGCCAGTTCAACAGGGTGATCCGAATATACGGTGGCGAGCGAGAAGTCGCCCTGCAGCAAACGCACACACTTTCCATCTTTCAGATCTATTGCAGGTATGACAATCATTCGCTATTTTTCCTCTTATATAAAATCCAGTTTTTGCAGTAAACTACCGCAATTTTTGCGATTTTGCGGTGAGATGCAAGGAGCAACATATAAAAATGGCTCTTCTCCAATTTAGTTGGAAAAGAGGGGGCAAGGATTCCAAGGGGCAAGGATTCAAGGATTTATTTTCTAAAGACTTTATCAGCGCCTTTAGCATCCTTTCGCTTTCTGCTATACTTTTTTTCCTTTCACGGTTCGACTGAGTTCACCGAAGTCTCGATCTATCGAATCCTTGAACCCTTAAATCCGTGAACGGTTACATTTTTTATTTATTTTCCATATCCGGCCGGGAATGTCTTTAGAATTTTGTCAACACCTGCTTCCGATAATTGCCTGGCAGTAACCCATTTCCCCCCACCTCTAATAAATGATGACACGTCAAGGATGTTTTCCAGGAGAGAACCCTGAGTCTTATCAAATATACCTTTCCATACAAATCTCCCATCACTCACCCTAAGCAGATGAATACCAAAAGCAACGGATGCAGGTTGTTTGACAGAGTAATCATTTCCTTTTCTTTCTCTATATCGGTATATGTATCCTGCCAAAACCCCGTCAGCGCTCAATTCTCTACCGACTTTTTCAAATATTTCCCGGGGCGTTGCCTTAAATGAATCGGCCCGTATCCTTCTATAGGTTCCCCGCGCCTTATCAACCGGGATGAGAACAATCTGTTTGTGTGCCGTAAGCTTTTTTACAAGGATTTCCTCAATTATCACTTCAGGATTATCAGGACATGGGCAGGTTGAAAACATGACACCGCAAACAGGACATTGAACGAATTTAACAGAAGGGTCATTGGGAATAAGGCTTTGAAAAGGAATAACAGCAATTTTGCGCAATACAATTGCTTTCTCGTCATGTGTGGCTGTTCCCATGCCTTTTGTGGAAAAACAGCCTGAAAGAAGAACAATTGTTAAAGAGATGCAAACCACAAAGGAAAAACGCTTCAAAAGAGTGAAAGACTTATGAACAGACACTTTGCTCCTCCCGGAGGGCTTTGATTTCAGTAATCATCTTTTCGAAAAATCCAGGAAACGCTATTACACACTTTCACCAGACTTCAAAGACTGCCTTTTGTAGACATGACTCCGCTGATCCGCGGATCAATTGAAACCGCCTTATTTAATGCACGGGCAAAGGCCTTAAAAAACGATTCTACGATATGATGTGGATTTCTACCATATATCACATTGATATGCAATGTTATCTCACTATGGTCACAGAAAGCCTTGAAAAATTCTCTAAATAAAATGGGGTCAAAATCTCTTATTCTTTTGTTGTTAAAATCAGCATTAAAAACCAGATACGACCTTCCCGAAATATCCACGCTGACTTGTGATAAAGTTTCATCCATAGGCACAACAGCATGGCCGTACCGAGTTATACCCTTTTTGTCTCCAAGGGCTTTTTTTATTACCTCTCCGAAACAGATTCCCATATCTTCAACGAGATGGTGATAATCCACTTCGGTATCACCCTGTCCCCTGACATTCAGATCGAACAACCCATGCCTTGTAAAAAGGGTCAGCATATGATCAAAAAAGGGTATCGTCGTTGATATTTCTCCTTTTCCTGTGCCATCCAGAGTTACCTCGATAGATATTTCCGTTTCCGCAGTTTTTCTATCTACTTTAGCTGTTCTTGTCATTATTAGTCTCCCTTTCACATAACCTTGTTAAGGGAATATTCTATGATACCTTCTGCTCCAGCCCCCTGAAGAACGGGAATTAAATCTCTCACAATGCTTCGGTCAACAATGGTTTCCACGGCAAACCATTCTTCATTATACAAACTTGATATTGTAGGAGCTTTAAGAGATGGAAGTAACAGAATAACCCTCCCTAAATTTTCCTTTGACACATTCAATTTTAACCCAACCTTACCTATGGCCAGGAGAGAACTATTTAGAAGTATCCTTATCTGTTCTATTTTTCTCTTTTTCCATGGATCAGCCCAGGCTTCTTTATTCGTAATTAGCTGGGTATTTGTTTTCATGAGTTCGTGGACAATTCGCAACTTGTTTGCCCGAAGTGTAGTTCCTGTCTCAGTAACCTCAACTATGGCATCTACGAGGCCTTCAACCACCTTGGCTTCAGTAGCACCCCAGGAAAATTCGACCTGAACATTTAGACTTTTCTCCTCAAAATACTTCTTTGTAAAGTTCACAAGTTCTGTGGATATCTTTTTTCCCTCCATATCCCCTAAGGTTTGAATGGGAGAATCATCCCTTACAACCAGAACCCACCTTGCCTGCCTTGCCGATACCTTTGAATAAACCAGATCCTGAATCATTACGATGTCTGATTCGTTTTCAATAATCCAATCTCTACCCGTAAGACCGAGATCAAGTGTTCCATTCTCAACATATCGTGACATTTCCTGAGCTCTTATAAGGGCACATGAGATTTCCTCATCATTTATATCAGGGAAATAGCTTCTTCTATCATAAGAAATCTGCCACCCGGCCCTTTTGAAAAGCTCAATTGTTCCTGACTCAAGACTTCCCTTGGGTATTCCCAATTTCAACTTTTTCATTACCTATAAACTTCCTCCGGATTAAATACTCTCTCTTCGACTATTTTTAGTTTTCCATCAGACAATTTTCTATGGAAACATGACTTATAGCCCAGGTGGCATGCCGCTCCTCCTACCTGTTCCACTTTTAGCAAAATAGTATCAGCATCGCAATCTATTCGTATTTCTTTGACCAGTTGCACATTGCCCGATGTTTCTCCTTTTACCCAGAGGGTATTTCTCGATCTGCTCCAGTAGGTTGCCTTTCCTGTTTCTAGTGTTTTTAACCATGACTGTCTGTTCATATAGGCAAGCATCAGGATATCGTTTGTTTCATAATCCTGGGCAATAGCCGGCAAAAGCCCGTTGCCTTTATCAAAATCAAGTTCTATCATTTATTATTTTTCTCCCAGGAAGATTAAAGCTCAAAGGCGAAAAGGTTAACCCTGATTTCCCGATTACAGGATTAATCCCCTTAACCGTTCTCGACCGGCATCAACGTCTTCGCAAAAGAGCAGTTATTATAGATAAAGAATTTAACATATTTACATTGTAGCTGTCTAAACTAATTTAAGATTTATGTTTTAGCAAGTATTATTTTCTTAATTCTGGACTGTCATTTCCGAATTAAAAGAGGAAAGAGATATGACTCGTCCCTTGCGAATTGAGTATCCGGGTGCATTTTATCATGTTATAAACCGCTGATATTACGGGAGGGTGTATTCTGGGAACTTCTGATTTTGTCAATTGGGTAAGGGATACCTTTTTAAAATCACGCGAGACAATAAAAGAGATCCCCAGCTAACGATTTTAAAGTCTTTCACAACCGTTGAAAAGGTAGTTGAAACAGTGAGCCGGGAATTTGAATGTGATGCCGAACTGATTATGCGAAAGAGGAACAAATGAATAAAACAAAACGCATCAACTGGCGGATGGTGAGGATCCGCAAGGAAATACTGGATAATTAATATTTGAGATGTGACCTCCTGTTTTCCTCCCTCGATTGGCGAATTAAACTCCATTCCCCTTCGGGAATTGTTCCCCTTTCTGGAACATCAACATTTATTTTTCAATGATCACAGATGTTCTCCCCATGTTCAAGAGAACCATCCATGTATAATTTTACTACTTTTTCAGGCTCATCGGAAGGTGCTCCTGTATTTACCTTTATTCCTCTTTGCTCTAAAATGCCTATTGCTCTTGATCCAATTCCGGCCGTAATGACCATGCTTACTCCTTTGTCGATGAGCCAGTTTGGGAGAGTCCCGGGATCATGATCCTCGGGGGCAGGTTCCCTTTCCTGTCCGATAATTTCCTTCTTTTCGATATCAATATCGAATAAGGCAAATTCCTGACAGTGCCCGAAATGCACGCTGAGGCGACCTTCTGCAAGAGGGATAGCTATTTTCTTAATTTTATTTGCCGTTTCCTCTTTATGGGGAGCAGGCGTAGTTTCCAGTTTGACATTGCCATCCATGTTGAGAATAGGCTCAATAGCCGTAGAAAATGCCTTGGCAGCTTCGGTTTTTGAGTAATGATAAACGAAGGGTTTGCCACTGTCGGAAGCTTCCACAATCTGTGGCTCAATAGGAATTCTGCCTAAGAAAGGAACGCCCATTTCCCTGGCCATTTTCTCTCCGCCGCCCGTTTTAAATATGTTGATAACGGTTCCACAGTTCGGGCAAACAAGGCCGCTCATGTTTTCTAAAACGCCTAAAACGGGAACATTAACCTGTCTGCAGAAACTGATGCATTTTCGTACATCGTTGAGAGACAGATCCTGGGGCGTGGTTACAATAATAGCGCCGTCCGCACCGGGAATAAGCTGGGCTACGGAAAGTGGTTCATCTCCCGTTCCAGGGGGAAAATCTATGACAAGATAGTCAAGCTCTCCCCAGCTTACTTCGGTAAGAAGCTGTTTAATTACTTTCATTTTCATAGGGCCTCTCCAGATGACCGCGTCATCCTGATTCGGCAGGAGAAATCCTATAGACATAACCTTGATTCCCTGGACGAAATCTACAGGAATAATTGATTTACCATCAGTACCAGGTCGTTCCTTTTCAAGATTAAACAGGGTCGGGATACTGGGACCATGAAAATCAGAATCCAGAATGCCCACTTTCTTACCTTCCATGGCCAGAGCGACGGTTATATTTGCTGCCACTGTGCTTTTGCCCACGCCACCCTTTCCTGAAAGGACCATAATTTTATGTTTTATCTGCCCCATGCGATCGGCAAGTTCTTTGCTTTCAGTAAATTCCTTCAGCCGCTTATCAGCTTCTACTTTTTTGCCCGAGCCATTTCCTGACCTCTTGCCGATATCTTTACCATTAACCATTATTTGTAATCCCCTTTCAATTAAATCTCATTTTTTGTTTTGTTTTCATTTTCAATGTAGAGTGTTTTATCGCCTCGTTTTTTCATCCTGATAAGATTTTGATCCAACAGTTCCTGAACGTATTTAATTGCTTCATTCCGGTGCAGATCCAAGCCATCTGATATATCATCTATGGAACAGGGACGTCGCTTCAAAAGTTCGAAAACATCATTCCGGGTTGAATGAAACTCGCCAAGGTCGTGTACTTTTGAATAATCTGCGATAACATCACAATGAGGACCGAAAAATTCTGCAATTTCTTCCATTCTTTCTTTACTTACCGTACGGACAAAGTCCTCGGCCGGTGGCCTGACTGCCGTATTGAGCTGAATCCGCTCGGGGTTAATACGATCTGTCCAGCTCTTAATTTTTAAAATCTCCGTTTCTTTATCTGTAATACCACCCGCAAGGAAAACCTCCAGCCATATGGAACCTTTATAATCCCCACGGAGTGAACATAATCCATCTACCATTTTTTTGAAAGAAATATCACCGTGGGGACGATTAACATATACAAAAGCGTCTTCAGCTCCCGCATCCAGAGAAGGAATAATAAGATCGGCATCCAGAACGGCGTTGCGAACCTCGTCAATCCAGAAGAGTGATCCATTTGTCAAGACGGCTACGGGAATGTCTGTGATGTTTTTGATTCCGTGGATAATTTCTCCGATCCGACTATGGAGCGTTGGTTCACCTGAACCGGAAAGGGTTATGTAATCGGGATGCGAAATCTCCCGTAATTTTTCTTTAACTGCCTGAATTATATTCTTTACCGGATAGTATCTATTTCGGTCTGTTGTCTTGTTTGTTGTTCTTCCCAGCTGGCAGTAAATACAATCATAGGTACATGTTTTAAAGGGGACAAGATCAATTCCCAGAGACCTGCCGAGGCGTCTTGACGGCACGGGACCAAAGGTAAATTTCTTTTTCTTCTCTCGAATCATTTTCACAAAATGGTTACATATCAAGTAACTACTCAGGTTCAAAGGCACAAAGGCACAAAGCTTATTTGCTTTGCCGCTCTGTGCCTGCCTGAGTAGTTACCATATCGATTGCTTTTATTCCAGAGCATAGATGACGTTTCTCCAAAGGGATTTTATATCTTCGGTAACGGCGCCGCCTGTGTATTCCACAATACTTGTTTTCATGATCTGTGCCTTTGTGATGGCATTATCATATCGAATTCTTCCCGCCGCTTTAACACCGTGCTTTTTTGCTTCACCTTCAATCTGTTCCGTAATATCAGGGTTTAGATCCCACTTATTGACGCACACAATCGTGGGAATTTGGAAATGTTTAGTAAGTTCCGCTACCCGCAGTAAATCGTGCTGACCTGAGAGAGTAGGTTCTGTTACAACCAGCACAAGATCGGAGCCCGTTATGGATGCAATAACAGGGCACCCGATTCCCGGTGAACCGTCAACAATTATGTAGTCAAGATTATCTCTCTCCGCAATATCGCGGGCTTTCTGACGGATCTGTGTTACCAGTTTCCCCGAATTTCCCTCAGCCATGCCGAGTCTTGCGTGTGACATAGGTCCGTAGTTCGTTGAGGATATATACGATTCACCGTTTATTACCGGTTCAAAGGAGATTGCCTCAGCCGGGCATACGCGCACACAGACACCGCAACCCTCGCAAAAGATGGGTGTTACTTGAGGAGTATCTGCTGCCTCACCATTACTCAAAACCGGGTAATGTATCGCATCAAATCGGCACTCTTCTATGCATCGATCGCAGGCTACACATTTGTCCTCTAATATTCTTGCTTTCTTGCCGCCGCTGAAATCTTTCCGGTGTTCTATCTTTGGATTGAGAATGAGATGCAAATCGGCAGCATCCACATCACAATCCGCAAGAACTTTCTTGCTCGCCAAGGCCGCAAAGGCTGCCACAATACTGGTTTTTCCGGTGCCGCCCTTTCCGCTGATTACAACAATTTCTTTCATAAATGCACCTAACCCAGATAAACTGGAAATTCGAAATTCGAAGCACTAAATGCGAAACAAAT
>JAGGSD010000120.1 GCA_021159265.1 Syntrophobacterales bacterium
TGTTTTCGTGATAAAAATATATCTTGTTTGGTTCCGGCTTGTTCGGGTTAGGAGGTAGAACAATGAAGATTGTAGAAAACGTTAAAAAAATAGGCTTAAAGGAATTATCTAACTTAATTTTTACCAGTCCCAAGACAAGGCGTTTGTTGTTGCCCGTGGCAGATAAAAAGATAAAGGCGGCTTTTGCCGAAATGACGAACAGGCCCTATGAAGTGCCTGCGGAAGTGGAGGGACAATACTGGTTTGTGAGAAACCTTTTGATGCGGGCATCCGAAAGGATGGATGAAAATTTGTTATCGCCGGACATTATAAAAACAATGTTTAATACTTTTATTAATAATGTTCTGTTTAAAGGTGTCGCAACTAAGGACAAGGCTTACAGTGAAAAAGGGATAGAAAACCCGACGCTCCTGGTCATCAGTCCTACAACGCGCTGCAACCTGCACTGCACGGGCTGTTACGCCGGCAGCGATAAAGAAACGGCCGCCAGTCTTGACTGGGATACATTTGACAGGATCCTGACCGAGAAAGAAGAATTATGGGGCAGTTATTTTACGACGATTTCCGGCGGGGAACCTTTCATGTGGAGAGACGGCGACAGGACCATATACGACATGTTTGCGAAACATGAGAATCAATACTTTATGGTCTATACAAACGGAACATTTCTTAACAAAGAGAATGTCAGAAAGCTCGCAGATGCGGGCAATGTGGCGCCGGCGATTTCAGTTGAAGGATTCGAAAAGGAGACAGATGCAAGAAGAGGCAAAGGTGTATACGAAAAGGTCTTGCAGGCATTTGCGAATCTCCGTGAAGCGGGCAATCCCTTCGGCATATCAGTTACCCCGACAAGACAAAATGCCGAATTAGTTATGTCCGATGAATTCGTTGATTTTTATTTCGGGGAGCAAAAGGCTCTTTTCGGCTGGGCGTTTCAATATATGCCTGTCGGGAGAGACATTAATCATAATATGACGCCGACCCCTGAGCAACGGTTGTATATGTACAGAAGATCCAAGTATATATTGGAGGAAAAGGGTTATTCATACGTTGACTTCTGGAATAACGGTTATTTGAGCAATGGGTGCATTGCCGCGGGCAGAAAAGGAGGATATTTTTACATCAACTGGGATGGTAATATCGCTCCCTGCGTATTTATCCCCTATTATACGGCAAATATCTACGAAATCTATAAAAATGGCGGAGACCTGAATACAGCGCGTGACTGTAAATTTCTTAATGATATAAGAAACTGGCAGAAAGATTACGGATATATGCAGCCAAGGGATAAAGTGCAAAATCGTTTAATGCCGTGTCCTATTAGAGATCATCACAGCGACATGCTGAATATTCTCAGGGAAAATAATGTAAAATCCCTTGATCCTTATGCTGAAGAAGCGCTGAAAAGTGACCTTTATCATGCACAGCTTATAGAATATGATAAAAAACTTGCGGATGTTTTTGAACCCGTCTGGAAGGAAGATTTCGTTAATCATAAGAAAGCTGATAAAGTAGCTTAAGATACTTTTATGGATTATGGAAAAGCCCGTTCCAGGCTGGTCGATTTAATACGATCGATGGCAAAAGTGAGGAGAAGCTCTTATTTTGCTTACAGGGATGATTTCTGCACGACAAAATGGAGTTATCGAAAGGTATTTGATCTTGCGGCACGATTCTCTTCACTGCTGGAAGAATGTGGAGTTGACAAGGGGGACAGGGTTGTTATCCGGGGAGATAATACTCTTCCCCTCCTTGTTGCCTTTCTAGGTGCCATAAATCGCGGCGCTGTTCTCGTGCCACTCGATGGTATAATTACGCAAACCGCGGCAGAACGCATTATAGAAAAAGTTCAGGCCAAACTTGTTGTTTCCACGAGAGATAACAGAAAATCTTCAGGCAATTACCCTTTCATCGAACTGGAAACCCTGGAAGCGAAACTTGCTTCTTATCCTGTTAAATTTATTGATAGCCCGGTAATATACGAGGATGATCTCGCGGAGATTGTGTTCACCTCGGGTACAATGTCAGAACCTAAAGGTGTAATGATCCGGCATAGCAATATTACCTCTCTTTTTCCTCCAATTCTGGAAATCATCTCCAGCCTGCGACCGGTTCTGAGAATACTGAGAAATATAAATTTCCTGGCCCTTCTTCCTCTCAGTCACCTTTACGGGCAGATGGCTGAGATATTTATTCCTCTGATGCTGCAGGGATCCGTGGTATTTCCCCGGAAGCTCTCCTCATCCTTTCTGCTGGAAACAATCAAAAAAGAGAAAATCACGGTTGCCGTGTGCGTGCCGAGGATTCTTGAGATAATGAGGGCGCACATAATTAATGATATCCGTCGTAGTGGTAAAGAGGGGACTTTCCGGAAAAAATACGAACGTGCGGCAAACTGGCATTTTGTCTTTCGGTTTCTCTACTTCCTGGGATTTCACCGGAGGGCAGGTCTGACATTTCTGGCCATGGTAGTTGGGGGCGCGAAACTTGATCCCGAAGTCTATGAATTTTACAGGCGATTGTCCTTTGCCGTGTATCAAGGTTACGGACTCACTGAAACATCTCCGATAGTAACCATTTTCAACCCCCTCAGGGATGAGAAAGGATCTGTAGGAAAAATCGCAGGTGATCAGCAAATCAGGATCGCCGGTGATGGCGAAATACTGGTCAGGGGATCAAATGTAAGTGAGGGTTACTTTGAAGATCAAGGCAGCGTAGAAACTGCGTTTCAAGAGGGATGGCTTCATACAGGAGATATCGGCAATGTTGATCGGGAAGGGAATCTTTACTTTCTGGGAAGGAAAAAAGATGTCATCGTTACCTCGGACGGACTCAATGTCTATCCTGAAGATATCGAAAACGTACTCAACTCATTAGACGGAGTAAGGGATTCTGCTGTCATTGGTACAGGAAGAGATGACAGAGAGGAGATCATGGCGGTGCTCCTTATTGAGCCGGGCATTGATCCGGAAAAGGATGTTATACAAAAGGCAAATACCATCCTTTCTCCGCCACAGCGGATTAAACACTTTCGTATATGGCCTGAGACCGACTTTCCCCGCACACCATCATTGAAGATTAAAAAGAGAAAAGTTGCAGAAAAGATCATATCCCTGAAGACAGATATTCAAACTCCACCGAAAAGTGGTCTCGCGGATACTATTTTCAGGCTGACTAATGTAGATATAGGAACGATAAATCCTTCATTGAAATTAGGTCGTGACCTGGGTCTCACCTCGCTGGATCGGCTGGAGCTTGCCTTGAATCTTGAAAATGATTATCAGGTTTCAATCCAGGATTTCCTTCTGGATGAAGAAACGTCAATAAAAGACCTTGAAGATATTCTTTCCGGAAGAGAAGTGAGTGAAAGGGGCATTTCAATGCCTCGCTTCAGCAATAATTCTGTCTTTAGTTTTATACGTTTTGTCGTATGGCATATCATGCTTTTCCCCCTTTTAAGAATTTTCTGCCGTTCCAAAGTGAATGGGCTTGAGAATCTTCGCGGGATAAATCCACCCGTAATATTCATAGCCAATCACAGCAGTCATCTGGATACACCCGTCATTCTTAGTGTCCTCCCTCATCGTTTCCGCAGCCGTATTTCTCCGGCAATGGGGATAGATGTCTTCAGAGAATATTTCCTGCCCGGCAACAACCATCCATTTATGCGTTTGCTCCATTTTTGTGGATACATGGCGCTGGCGATATTTGTCCATGTATATCCCTTTTCTCCTGCATCATTCCGCCGGAGCTTTGCCTACACGGGGGAACTCATTGAAAATAACTATTGCCCCCTGATATTCCCCGAAGGTCAAAGAACAAAAACAGGTAAAACAGGTCCCTTCAGGGAGGGAATAGGTCATCTTGCCCTTGGCATCAGGGTCCCTGTTGTACCCATTCGTCTGAGGGGCACATTCGAACTCATGCCCCCTGCTTCATCATTCCCAAAACGGGGAGATGTGTCTGTGCATATCGGGAAACCATATTCAGCCGGCGGTGATGATCCCAAAACTATTGCAGGCAAATTACAAGAAATGATTGAAAAATTGTAGTATTTTTGTAATCATACAACTTCAGATTATTCGAAGTTTCTGTCGTGGGCACGCAAACAAGTTGATATTTAGTCCCTTGACCGTGAAGTCCGTGTAAAAATGGCTTCGGCGTGAGACTTCTGCGTGAGCTCACGCAGAAGGCCTGTCGAGGGAAAAAGAAAGTGCGAAATTAAATTTTCTTTTTCATGTTTTTATACTTTCGTGATAAGAATATATATTGTTTAATGTCAGCTTGTCAGGGTTGTGATACAAGATAAAAGAAAAACTGGCTAATCTGATAGGGGTGGTACGTGTTGTTATAAACAGGCATATACAAAATTATGGAGGTATATGATGTTAGATAAAATGAAGGAACAGATTGTTGGTGGATTGAAACAAGCCAGAAAATCCGGAGAGGTCAAAACTGAGCAGGTTCAAAGTATCGTTCAGGATGCCGTGTCAAAAGCTGCCGAGAGCGTAACAGAAAGTACAGAAGGACTGAAGGAAATTGCGAAAGACGCCGTCACAGTCAGCATACGGGAGATGGAAAAGACCGGTGATGCAACCAAAGAGTGCATTACCGCTACGGTTGAAGGCGCGGTAAATGGTATTAAGGACTTCCAGAAAAAGGCGTTTGATGCAAAGGAACGGGAGTTGCAACAGCTTAGTGCGCGCCTGTCAGAAGAGAAGAAGAAACTTTCCGACAGTATTCGCAAAGCCGTTGAAGGGACAAAAGAAGCGGCTGACACTTTTTCCGGAGAGGTTAAGACACAAATCGACACCGCTGTCACTGATGTGAAATTGAAAAGTGCCGAACTGCTGGGACTGACAGGAACAGTGGTTAGAGAAGCCGTCAAGAAAGCTATTGAAAGTGGCAAAGATGTGGAACAGATGGTGACCCAAATCACGAAAGGAGCAACTGAAAGGGCACTGGCCGGAACCCGTTTCAGTGCGGAGAAAGTCAAAGATATCTTAAATGAGGTTCTTTCGGCATCCATGGAGGCAGCGGAGGAGGCGGGCAGTCATATAAAGGATACGTCCCGCGGCGCGGTTGAGGGAACCCGTGAGGGTATCGCAATAGCGGTAGATGCGACTAAAGAGGCAATGTCGGCAACCGGAGACAGGGCAAAGACATATATGAAGGAAGATATTATCAGAACAAAGGAAGATCTTGAATCCATCGAAGAACTCTTTATTGCGGCTGTCCGCAGGACTGCCAGCCGCTCCGGTGAAGTGGGCAAAGAGGTGTTGAACGATCTGGCCGACAGGGCAAGGGAAACTACTTCGGATCTCAAAGTGAAGGCTGCGCAGGCTGCGGAGACAGCAACAGGTCGCCTTAAGGAACTCGGCAAGGATGCGGCAGGAAAGGCGGCAGATCTCACAGGAAAAGCGGTTCGTGCAACAGCCAAAGAAGCAAAAGAATTGAGCAAAAGGTCGTTCGATATTGCCAAAGGAGCCCTCTCGGGCATGTGGAAGGGGGCAAAAGAAGCCCTTAAAAAGGGAAGGGAAGAACAATAATGAAAAGAACGATGACAATAACACTGTTGGTGTTCGCTCTGGTTATTAGTTCTTCCGTGCCTGTTGTTTTTGCTGCGGAGCAGGAATCTCAAAACAAGCAGGACAAAAGTATTGAAAAGAACTGGCAACAGGCCCTCAAAACCCAGGTTGCCCTGGCAAAAACCAGGGTAGCTATGCTTGAGGCCCGTTCTGAACTCTGGCTGAGCAATAACAGGGAGACGTCACTTCGTTCTCTCGAAAAGGCCGGGAATTATTTGAAGAAGGCTTATCAAAGTGCCGATGTGATCACTCAGAAACGGGTAGCCGATCTCAGAAAAGATATTGAAACGTCAAAAAATGCCGTACGGAAAAAGGGTAAAAAGGCGATTTCACAATTGACCGATCTTTCCAACAAGAGCGAGGCGGCACTGAATGCGGCTGTTGCAGAAACCCAGGTCAGAGCATCTGACATGAAAAAATATACAATCACCCACCTTGCCCTCGTTCGTGCAAAAGCCTCTGCATTGGAGGCAAAGATTGCTCTTGAGCTTGAAAAATCTCCGGAAAAGGCAGGGCGGGCAATGGCCGGTGTAGAGAAGTATCTGGCCTACGCAAAGGCGAGTGCCTCTCAACATACTGCGAGGAAAATCTCTGAACTTGAAAACGCCGCGAGAGTAACCAGAAAGGCTATCAGCGGCAATGTCAGGGAGGCTGTAAGAAAACTTGATAATCTAATAACGCACATTGAGGACCAACTCCAGGAGTACGGTACCAGTGCAAAGGAAAATAAGGAAGCGAATTTGCTCCGGAAACGGTTCGCTCAACTCGAGGCCCAGGCGGCGCTGCTTAAAGCACAGTTAGATGCATGGTCCAAAGCGACCATTGATGAGTCACGCGCGTATCTGGAAGAGGCCAAGGTGTGGTACAGCCGTGCACAAACCCAGGGGGAAGAGGCTATTGATAAAACAATAACCGACATGGAAAAACGTATTGATAAGGTTAAGATCATGCTGAAAAAAAGGGGAAAAGATGTGCAGCACAAGCTTTCAGAGCTGCTCATTCATGCGTCGGAGATTGTAAAAGGCAAAGAGTAAATTATAAGAAGTGCGAGGGCAGGCATAATTATTGTGATACCAGACCCTTGTAGCGGTAGTATAAAGAGAAAGGGGTTAAAGGGATGTCCTTGCTCTTGCCATGGCCGCAGGTACTGCAATAACATTGAGGCCATGATTTGCACTGTGCAAGTATGATGATTTTTTATTTGGTTCCAAAAATAAATTTGGAAGAAAGGAGATGATAATGACTATCAAAGCAAATGATGTAATTGTACCCTTGGATATCCCGAAGGAAATGCGGGAAAACTATATCAGAAATTATCAGATGATCACGCGTGAAAGCGGGCGATTGATGCTTTTTGCGGGTGACCAGAAAGTAGAGCACCTGAATCATGACTTTTTTGGTGAAGGTATTCATCCGGATGACGCCGACCCTGAGCATCTGTTCAAGATTGCCGGCCGGGCGAATATAGGAGTTTTTGCTACTCAGCTTGGTCTTATCGCCAGATATGGAATGGACTATCCCGATATCCCATATCTGATAAAATTGAATTCAAAAACCAATCTTGTGAAGACATCTCAATCTGATCCGTTCAACAATCAGTGGATCGATGTAAAACAGGTTGCGGATTTTCAAAAGAACAGCGGCCTTAATATCCTGGGAGTCGGCTACACCATATATCTGGGAAGTGAGTATGAGGCCGATATGCTGCGTCAGGCGGCGCAGATTGTTTACAGCGCACACTGTTATGGTTTGGTAACGGTCCTGTGGATTTATCCCCGGGGCAAGGCCGTGGCGGACGAAAAAGATCCCCACCTGATTGCCGGCGCTACCGGTGTTGCCGCGTGCATTGGCAGTGATTTTGTTAAGGTAAACTATCCCGAGAAACAGGGGTACGAATCACGAGAAATTTTTAAGGAAGCTGTTCTGGCCGCGGGGCGCACAAAGGTAGTATGTGCAGGTGGTTCAAGTGTAGATGTAAAATCATTTCTGCAGCGGCTGCACGATCAGATATTTGTCAGCGGTGCTTCAGGAAATGCTACCGGTAGGAATATTCACCAGAAATCCCTGGAAGAAGCAGTGAAGATGTGTAATGCTGTTTATGCTATTACTGTGGATGCTCAAGGAGTGGAAGAGGCTCTGAAAATTTACCGGTCATAATATTCTGGGATTATAAAAATATCAGAAAGGAGGCAGTCAAAATGCCAAGAGGAGATGGAACAGGTCCGAGAGGCCAGGGACCTCGTACAGGCAGAGGCATGGGTGGAACCGGTGGCCGTGGACTGGGTGGCGGCACAGCAGCAGGTCCCGGCGGATACTGTGTTTGTCCGAACTGTGGTGAAAAGGTGCCACATCAGTTAGGAACCCCCTGCTACGGGCAAAAATGCCCTAAGTGTGGAACCGCTATGACGCGAGAATAGGAACACGATACAGAAAGCCGAGTTGGAACATCCGGGTTTGTCCATAGTTAACCGTTCACAGGTTCATAGTTCAGCGTTCAGGGTTAACAACAAAGGCAGCATTAAAGACCTGAAGTCTTCGTCAAAAATGCTCATTAATGCAGTCCGGGGACAAGAATGGAACCTTGAACCCTTGAACCTGTGAACGGTTACAATGATAGATTCCGTTCAAAAACTGCGAGACAATCCCATAAAAGCCAGAAAAATATTGAGAGAAGGTATTTTTATACCCTCACATCTGATGAGAAAGAAGCTCTCTTCATAAATTCCGGTAATCTCCTGGAAAGACTCGATTCATTCACAAAAAGCTCATTAATAGTGGGACTTTTGGGCGGAACGGGAGTGGGGAAGTCAAGTCTGATGAATGCCCTTGCAGGGTCTGAAATTGCGGCAACCAGCCACCGCCGGCAGCATACCGATTCTGTTTTAATATACCGATATGTAAAAACACCTTTTCCATCAGATCTTTCCGTGACCGGCGTTTCCTGGAAAAAATATATACACGAAGCAGAATCGATTCAGTAGATACTGCTCTGTGACCTTCCCGATTTTGACAACCTTATCGGTGAGCATCGTAGTCATGTCATTGATTTTCTTCAATACCTGGATGTCCCGGTGTGGATTATCTCTCCGGAGAAGTATGCCGACGAGCGGTTTTATGAATTTTTGAAGATTGTCCCCAAGGCAAAGCAGAATTTTTATTTTGTTTTTAATAAAAATGAAAACGGGTTTCACGACCCTCCGGTCTTCACAATATCAACGGTGATACTTTCGTAAAAAGCTCCATTATGCCGTTTAGCGGCATTATAATGGAAAGTAACTTTTA
>JAGGSD010000075.1 GCA_021159265.1 Syntrophobacterales bacterium
AGGCAGGTTGATGTTTGATGCCTCTGAGTAGCTGCGCTGCAAGTTACTTCCCCTTGCAATGCTGCAAAAGGCGTAGCGGAGCTTTTTACAAGTGCATCAATATTTTTCTCTAAGATTTGACATAATTCAGATTTTTTTGTTATACGTCAGCGTTATTAAGAATATGGGTAACCGTTCACGGGTTTAAGGGTTCCATTATTGTCCCCGGACTGCATTTGGGGTGCGTATTTACGAGAAAAGCGTCAGCTTCATCAGGCCTGAAACAAAATCTGGAGCCAAATTGGTAATTATTTGCGAAAATGAGCATTTTTGACGAGGGCTTCAGGTCTTTAATGCCGCCTTTGTCCTTAACGCTGAACCATGAACCTGTGAACGGGTACAATCTTTTAAACTCTCCGCCTCTTTGGAGGGCGACAACCATTATGCGGAATCGGGGTAACATCTTTGATGAGCGTTATGTTCAGGCCCGCTGCCTGCATAGCTCTCAGCGCAGACTCACGACCAGAGCCAGGTCCCTTTATATACACTTGCACATTTCTAATCCCGTGTTCTTTCGCTTTCTTCACCGCATCTTCCCCAGCCTGTTGTGCCGCAAAGGGTGTTCCTTTTCTTGACCCTTTAAATCCTTTCACACCACAGGAAGACCAAGATATAACATTCCCACTTAGATCCGAAATGGTAACGATTGTATTGTTGAAAGTTGATTGAATATGGGCAATCCCCTCAGATATGTTCTTTTTGTCTTTCTTCTTTCCACTTTTTTTCCTTGGTTTAGCCATTTTCCCTCCGGACTCAGATTATTTCCGTTTTCCACCAATTGCTCTTCTTGGACCTTTTCTCGTTCTTGCATTCGTACTTGTTCTTTGGCCTCTCACGGGAAGGCCCCTTCTGTGTCTTAAACCTCTATAAGTTCCTATATCCATAAGACGTTTAATTGACATGGCGACAGTTCTTTTTAAATCGCCTTCGACTTTGTGCTTTTTATCAATAATATCTCTTATAGCGGTTACCTGTTCGTCGACAAGATTGTCAGTCTTTGTATCAAAATCAATTCCTGCATCTTTAAGTATCTGTCTTGATTTGGATTTCCCTATACCATAGATATATGTAAGAGCTATTTCCATCCTTTTATTTTTCGGTAAATCTACTCCAGCAATCCTTGCCACCTTAAAACCTCCCGCTTATTACCCTTGTCGCTGTTTATGCCTTGGGTTTTCGCATATCACTCTTAACACACCACGCCTTTTGACAATTTTACATTTGGCACATATCTTTTTTACAGAAGATCTTACCTTCATTTTATCCCCCAATATTAAAACAATCATAACTGCTCAGGTAGGCACAGAGACACAAAGAGTAAAAAAAAGTAACAACCGGCGCCGCCTGCGGTCTCCGGCGAGCTCAGTCGAACTGTGCCTTTGAACCTGAATAGTATAGTTACAACAATTCGATTATTATTAAATGACTGTTATGCTATTTTGTTCTATATGTAATTCTTCCCCGCGTTAGATCATAAGGAGAAAGCTCAACGGTCACTTTATCTCCGGGTAATATTTTTATAAAGTGCATCCTCATTTTCCCTGAGATATGGGCGAGAACCTGATGACCATTTTCAAGCTCGACACGAAACATAGCATTGGGCAAGGGTTCTATTACCTTAGCCTCTACAACTATAGCTTCCTCTTTTGCCATAAAATACATCTCCAATAAATCAAGGACTACTACATCCAACTTATACCTTAAGACCTTTGCATAAAACCCCTTTTTGCCCAATTTCGGCGTCGGGCTCATTTATGATGGCAGAAAACCATTTTTCCGTAATAGCAATACTATATCCAGAGCGGGGGGACAACTTATCATCCGATTTAACAACTGTCCAACAATCTTGCTGTAATCGAATTTACCATTTCAGGCTTAAGAAAACCACTATCGCCTTTTCGCTACTCGCCCTTTTTTCATAAATCCCTCATATTGCCTCGTCAGCATATGTGTTTCTATTTGACCGGCAGTGTCGAGAGCAACGCCTACTACGATAAGAAGTGCTGTTCCCCCGAAATAAAAAGGAACGTTAAACTGGCTTATAAGAATGCTCGGCAATACGCAAACAGCAGAAACATAAAGAGCCCCGCTGAAAGTGAGCCTTGTCAGAATCTTGTCAATATAAGCTGCGGTCTTTTTACCTGGCCTGATCCCAGGCACATACCCACCATATTTTTTCATATTATCTGCTACGTCTACAGGATTAAAAGTAACCGCTGTGTAAAAATAGCAGAAAAATATGATAAATGCGACATACAGCAATTCGTAAACGAATCGACCAGGCATTAAATAGGCCGCAAACGACTTCATCCACGGGTGGGGAACAAAATTCGCTATTGTCGCAGGGAACATAATAATTGATGAAGCAAAGATTGGTGGTATAACCCCCGCAGTATTTACCTTCAAAGGTAAGTGAGTGGTTTGCCCACCATACATCTTTCTTCCTACAACCCTCTTGGCATACTGAACGGGTATTCTTCTTTGACCAGTTTCCACAAAGACTATTACGGCAACAACGGCAATCATTAACAAGATCATAATGACGATAAAAAATATCCCCATTTCACCCGTGGATAATAACCGGAAGGTATTCAAAACCGCTGCAGGCCCCCTGCAAACAATACCGGCAAAAATGATAAGAGATATACCGTTACCAATCCCTTTTTCAGTAATACTTTCGCCTAACCACATGATAAACGAGGTCCCCGCTGTTAAAGTAATGACTGTCATTAACCGAAAACCCCAGCCAGGGGCAATAACTATAGATACCCCCGAAGGCCCAGCCATATTCTCCAGTCCAACCGCTATACCAAATCCCTGGATGATACTTAAAAGAACAGTTCCATACCTCGTATACTGCGTTATTTTCCTTCTTCCTGCCTCTCCTTCTTTAGAAAGTTTTTCAAGATGAGGGATTACTACCGTAAGCAACTGCAGTATAATGGATGCGCTGATATATGGCATAATCCCAAGCGCAAACACTGACAACTTACTCAGCGCTCCCCCTGCAAACATGTCAAAGAGCCCCAGCAGAGAACCTTTTGACTGTTCAAAGAAAGCCGCTAAAGCCTGAGCATCTATCCCGGGCGTTGGAACGTGGGCTCCAATTCTGTAAACGGCCAGAAGAAGAAAAGAATACAATATCCTTTTCTGAAGTTCCGGTATCTTAGAAATGTTTTTTAACCCACTTATCAATTCAGATAACCTCTACTGAACCACCCGAAGCTTCAATTTTCTCTCTCGCACCGCGACTGATATTATTTACCCTAAGTGTGAGCGGATAATCTATATCCCCTTTGCCTAATATTTTTACGCCATCGCCTTTTCTCTTGATAAGCCCGCTATTCAAAAGAGCTTCGGCATCAATAATAGAACCCTTTTGGAACTTTCTTAACTGTTCAAGATTCACAGCAATAATATCTTTCTTAAATCTGTTAAAAAATCCTCTCTTGGGCAATCTCCTGGACAACGGCATTTGTCCACCTTCAAATCCAGGCCTTACGCCCCCACCGGAACGAGCATTTTGACCTTTTGAGCCCCTGCAGGATGTTCCACCATGTCCTGAACCATCGCCACGACCCACCCGCTTTCTCTTTTTCCTGGAATCTTCAGGAGGTTTCAAATCATTTAATTTCATGCTTCTTCCACCTCATATTCTTCTACGGAAACCAGGTGAGCGACTTTCTTAATCATACCTCGAATCTCAGCAACATCCTTCAAGTAAACGGCTCTATTTAATTTCCTGAGTCCCAGACCATACAGGACTTGTCTCTGTTTTACGGGTCTTCCTATTATGCTCTTAACCAATGTTATCTTCAGCATATTTCTCACAACCATACACCTCAATACAAAATAACTGCTATACTTTGGCAGTATTCTTCTCTGGAAGGGTGTTAAGATCCCTACGACTCTTCAATTTCATCAAACCATTCATTGTTGCTTTTACAAGATTATGGGGATTATGAGATCCAAGACATTTTGTTAAGATATTATGAACCCCAGCTACCTCCAGAACTGCCCTGACAGCTCCTCCCGCTATGAGACCGGTCCCTTCAGAGGCGGGTTTCAACAAGACCTTGCCTGCTCCATAATGACCTAAAATTTCATGGGGTATAGTTTTATTTATAATGGCTACACTAACCATATTCTTCTTCGCTACTTCCATACCCTTTTTAATCGCCACCGGCACTTCCTGAGCCTTCCCCAATCCTATACCAACAGAACCATTACCGTCACCAACGACTACAACAGCGCTAAATCTGAATCTCCTTCCCCCCTTGACTACCTTAGCCGTCCTTCTAATCGCAACAACCTTATCAAGAATCTCTATCTCTTCCATATTTTCCTTATCCAATTAGTATTCCCCCAACCCGGACAAACCCGAACTAAGAAATGGTTCAAGGTTGACCGTTTTCTAACTACTGAATCGTGAACCCGACAAACCTGAGTAGTTACAAATCTCTCACCATATAATTAAAACTGTAAGCCCGATTCCCTGGCACCTTCTGCGAGAGCCTTTACCCTTCCATGATAAAGGAATCTACCTCTGTCGAAAACAATTTTATTGATACTGTGAGATGTCAATTTCTTGGCCAGCAATTTACCGACCTCCCGGGCAGCGTCACTTTTCTTTATTCCGTTAAGATTTCCCCTCAACTCCTTGCTCAGGGTTGATGCAAATGCCAGGGTTTTGCCTGTATCATCAGCAATAGCCTGCGCATATATATGTCTGGAACTCCGGAAAACTGAAAGGCGCGGTCTTTCTTCAGTGCCAAAGATTTTGCTTCGAACTCTGGCCTTGCGTTTCCGTCTTATCAATTGCAGTTTATTTGTTGATCCCAACGTTAAACCTCTCTGTATAAACCCTTTGTTATGCGCCGGCAGCCTTGCCGACTTTTCTTCTTATCTTTTCACCCGCATACATGATTCCTTTTCCCTTGTATGGCTCAGGTTTTTTAAAATCTCTTATCTCCGCTGCCACTCTTCCAACAAACTCTTTGTCTATGCCGGAGATAGTTATGTTTGTATTCCTGACAACTTTTATAGAAACATCTTTGGAGATTTTGTATTCTACCGGATCAGAAAAGCCGATAAATAATCTCAGGATATCATTTTGAACTTCTGCGCGATATCCGACGCCGCTTATTTCAAGAGACTTATCAAAGCCGCCACTAACACCGGTTACCATATTGGCAATTAGTGTCCTCACAAGGCCATGGAAAGATCTCCCACGTTTGTTATCGGAAAGTCTTTTCACAAAAATATTATTATTATCCACTGAAAGTTCCACTTCTTTGGGAATTCTCCGTGTAAGAGTTCCCTTAGGACCCTCGACCACCACTTCAGATCTATCCAGCTTTATCTTTACGCCTTTAGGGATTTCTATCGGCTTTTTGCCAATCCTTGACATGAGTTTATCTCCAGATTTTTACGTCATACTACCATATATTACAGAGGATTTCGCCGCCCACATTCATTTCTCTGGCTTCTTCGTCGGTTACGATACCTTTGGATGTCGAAATAATAGCGAATCCATAACCATTCAAAACCTTGGGAATTTCCGAACTCCCTGCATAGCATCTCCTCCCAGGCTTACTGATCCTTTGCATACCGGTTATAATTCGCTTTTTTGAATCCGAATACTTAAGATATATTCTCAATATCCCTTTCGGACTATCGCTATCCTTTTTGACTTCAAATCCACTGATATACCCCATTTTCTTCATTACTTTTGCAATATTTATATTAACTTTTGAAAGAAAGACATCAACACTTCTGAATTTTCGATGATTGGCATTTCTTATTCTTGTCAACATATCAGCAATAGGATCAGACATTCCCATAATGTTTCTCCTTTACCAGCTCGATTTTATTACACCGGGAATTTCCCCGCTCAGCGCATACTTCCGTAAACATAATCTACACATATCAAATTTCCGATAATATGCACGGGGCCTCCCGCAAATAGGACATCGATTATATTCCCTGACTGGAAATTTCTTTTTCTTCTTCGTCTTTGCAATTAAGGATTTCTTTGCCACATTTACTCCTCCAGGCGCTTACACCTAATTCCGAAATGGAACTCCCATAAGTCTTAAGAGTTCTCTTGCTTCATCATCAGTTTTCGCAGACGTAACAATGGTTATATTCATACCCCTGACTTTATCGATTTTGTCATATTCGATTTCAGGAAAAATAAACTGTTCTTTAATACCCATAGAGAAGTTCCCCCTCCCATCAAAAGACTTTGGCGAAATTCCCCTGAAATCTCTAATTCGTGGTATGCCCACGCTTACGAGCCTATCTAAAAACTCATACATTCGCTCTTTACGCAAGGTTACCATGCATCCTATTGACATACCTTTACGAAGTTTAAAGGTAGCAATTGATTTCTTCGCCTTCGTAATAACTGGTTTTTGTCCCACAATCGCGGCCAGTTCGTCAGTGGCGCTGTTCAATATCTTGATATTTTGGATTGCCTCACCCAAACCCATATTCACGACAACTTTTTCGATTCTAGGCACTTCCATCTTATTTTTATGTTTTAATTTCTCCATCAGAACAGGAACCACTTCTTTCTGATAGTACTCCTTTAATCTTGACATAAGTACCCCGATCTATTCATCCAATATTTCTTTACATTTCTTGCAGACACGCACTTTGCTACCATCTTCCAGCATCTTATGCTCTATCCTGACGCCCGTGTTACACTTATTACATACCAGCATCACATTGGACACATGGATGGACCCTTCCTTTTCAACAATACCACCCTTACCCATAGCATCAGGTTTCTGATGCTTCTTCACCATATTTATTTTTTCAACTATGACGCGATGTTTATCTTTTATGACAATAAGGACCTTCCCGGTTTTCCCTTTTTCCCTCCCGGATATGATTGTAACCGTATCGCCTTTTTTTATATGCATTGAGCGCATTTTTAAATCCTCATTGTATCTTTCTAAAACAAACTGAACACGTAACCGTTCACAGGTTCAGGGTTAAGGACAAAGGGAACATTAATGACCTGAAATCCTTGTCAAAAATGCTCATTTTCGCAAATAACTGCCAATTTGACTCCAGATTTTGTTTCAAGCCTGACGAAGCTGACGCTTTTCTCGTAAATACGCATCCCAAATGCAGTCCGGGAACAAGAATGGAACCTTGAACCCTTGAACGGTTACCTAACCCGAAAAAGCTCGAAGCTGAAAGCCCGCAGCCGTTCACGGCTTGAAATTGGAAATTCGGGAGAAAAGCTTGAGGCCAAATTTCCAATTTCTATTTTCTAATTTCGACGTTCAGTAAACGCTTACTAAATTCTTTTGCCGTTCGACGGTTCGACTGAGCGTTCGTCTGAACTCACGCCGAAGCCACTTTTGCAAGAACTTTACAATTAAGGGACTAAATACTATACAACCTCAGGAGCTAAGGATACTATTTTCATAAACTGCCTGGCTCTTAACTCACGAGCCACAGGTCCGAATATCCTTGTTCCGATAGGTTCTAACTGCTCATTAATTAAAACAGCAGAATTGTCGTCAAACCTGAGAGACGAACCATCATATCGGCCAATTTCCTTTTTTGTCCTTACAACAACTGCCTTTATAACATCCCCTTTTTTAACCTTGGAATTGGGAATTGCCTCTTTCACAGATACGACTATAACATCACCAACAGAAGCATATCGCCTTCTGGTTCCACCTAAGACTTTTATACAAGAAACTTTTTTAGCACCCGAATTATCTGCTACACTTAACATTGTCTGCATCTGTATCATAAATCACCCCGCAACATATCCACCATATAACAGCCGACAGGCATTCTTTATCACTTAGCTTTTTGCAGTACCTTGCCTATCCTCCACCTCTTATCCTTACTGAGTGGAGGTGATTCAACAATCAGCACCTTATCACCTATATTGCATATACCTTTCCCATCATGAACCTTATATTTAACATGTCTCCTAAAATATTTATGAAATCGAGGATGTTTAACCAATCTTTCCGACAAAACAACAACCGTTTTAGCCATTTTATCGCTGACAACAACACCCGTCATGGTTCTTTTATTGCCTCTATCTGCCATAGTTTAATTAATGTTCTCCTTTTCCCTGAGGATCGTTTTTATACGGGCAATATCTTTTCTGACTTGTTTCAAGGAAGAAGAGGAATCTAACTGCCCAGTACCATGTCTAAACCGGAGTCTGAAAAGTTCTTCAACAAGGGTTCTTTCTTTTTGCTTTAGCTCCATGACATCAAGATCTCTAATTTCCTTAATTCTCATCAAATATCTCCCTGGTAAGGAACTTCGTTGCTATTGGTAATTTATGAGATGCCAACCTGCAAGCTTCTTGAGCCACTTCCTTTGAGACACCTTCTATTTCATAAAGAACCCTGCCTGGCTTTACCACGGCTACCCACTCTTCAGGAGAACCTTTTCCTTTGCCCATACGTGTCTCCGCCGGTTTTTTTGTAATAGACTTATGGGGAAATATTCTAATCCAGATTTTTCCACCGCGTTTCACATAGCGAGTCATGGCAATACGGGCTGCTTCAATCTGCCTCGCAGTTATACGGCCACACGCGACCGCCTGGATACCATATAAACCAAAATCAATCTTATTGTTTCCCTTGGATTTACCGGCCATGCGACCCTTTTGCAGTTTTCTATATTTTACTCTTTTTGGAGCTAGCATAATTCATATCCCGATCTTGCATCTCATATTTATGACTCTGCTGATTTAAGGTCTTTTCGCCCAATCTCTGCGTTATGCTCAAAAAATAATCCTCG
>JAGGSD010000147.1 GCA_021159265.1 Syntrophobacterales bacterium
AATTTCTATTTTCTAATTTCGACGTTCAGTGAACGCTTACTAAATTCTTTTGCCAATTTTGCCTGTCTGCGTGCAACGCACAGGCAGGCACGAACTTTACAACTAAGCGCCTAAGGTATTCCGTGTAATCTGCAAAATCTGATGGTTAAACAAAAGTATGAGGAAAAATCTATGGCTCAAAATCTGATCCCTGATTATTCACTGGAACATATCAAAACCAATGAAAAAATCGCAAAGAAGTTCTTCGATATTGAAGTGAGTATCCTTTCCACCGGCAATTTCAAAGATTTTTTTGAAAAGTTGCTTCTGCTAATTGAGGAAAAATTTGGAATTCCTCGCGTATGGATCTCCATCATTAACGGCAGTGAAGTTTCCCGTATTATTGAAGCAATGGAATCATCAGATTTGCTAAAAAAACGATTAAATCTCATTGGACGAAACACATTTTTAAAACTCATAAAAGATGAAAAGAACCCTGTTTTAGTTAATGATATGTTGAAGCCATACTACAAACTGCTTCCCGTGAAACGAAAATATCTTGTTAAGTCTCTCGCCATTGCTCCTCTTATCCTTGAAAAAAAAGTGATCGGCAGTTTAAACCTTGGGGACTATTCCAAGTCTCGTTTCCAACCTGATATGGACATTTTCTTCCTTTCTCAAATCGCAGTTAAGATTTCCATTTGTCTTTCCAACATTACTGCACGAGAAAAACTGAAGCAACTCACTACAAGAGATTCTCTTACAGGTCTTTTCAATCAACGGGGAATGGAGGATCTTCTGGAAAGAGAATTCAGCCGGGCTAAACGTTATAACACTCCATTAACCTTATTGTTCATCGACTGTGACAATTTTAAAATGGTGAATGGTTCTTACGGTCATAACTGCGGTGACAACTTACTGCAGCATATAGCATATCAAATGATGGAAATAACACGGAAAGAAGATGTGGTTTCCAGGTTTGGCGGAGATAAGTTTGTCATTATTTTACCAAATCAGACTTCGGAAAAAGCGCTGATAGTCATGGAACGACTTCAAATCTTGTTGAAGAAATTCCCGATGAAGTTTGGGAACAGCGCTATTCCTGTTTCCATCAGCTTTGGCATGGCATCGGCGGAAGACCCTAACGTCAAGAATCCTGCCTCCCTTTTAAAAAAAGCGGATAAACGACTTTATGAGACAAAAAAAATAAAAATATCTTGAAGATTTAATGTAACCGTTCAAGGGTTCAAGGTTCCATCCCTGTCCCCGGACTGCATTTGGGATGCGTATTTACGAGAAAAGCGTCAGCTTCGTCAGGCCTGAAACAAAATCCGGAGCCAAATCGGCAATTATTTGCGAAAATGAGCATTTTTGACGAAGACTTCAGGTCTTTAATGCTGCCTTTGTCCTTAACCCTGAACGCTGAACCATGAACCTGTGAACAGTTACGATTTAATAAAGGAATATTTATGAAAATTGGACTCATCGGTTTGTCAAATTCAGGCAAAACCACGATTTTTAATGCCCTGACAAAATCTGAAGTGCCGGTCTCGACATACACAAACGCAAAGGCCAAACCGAATCTGGCGGTTGTGCCTGTGGTTGATGAAAGAGTGTCATATCTCTCGAAAATGTATAAACCGAAAAAGACAACATATGCGACGGTAGAAATCACTGATTTTGGAGGTATTACAGAAGATCCAGCCGGAAATGGCGTTTTTTCGAGTAGTTCTATGGGATTAATTAAAAACACTGATGCCGTGGCCCTCGTGGTGCGTAATTTTCACGACGATTTAATGGAAACGCCAACACCCCTGCAGGATCTGGAACAAATAAACGCTGAGTTGCTGCTCTCCGATCTGGTTATTACCGAAAAACGGTTGGAACGCATTAAATGGTGTTATAAACGAGGCCAAAAAACGAATACACTTCTATTGGAAGAAAAAGCGCTGCAAAAAATTCTGGAGCAATTAAATAACAATCATCCTGCTCGTGACCTGGAATTGGCCGAAGATGAAGAAAAATCGATCCGGGGTTTTCAATTCCTCACCAGAAAACCTCTTATGGTGATTTTAAATTCAGACGAAACAAATTTTGGGAAAAATCAGGATTTATTATCGGAAATTACAACCAGATATAAGGCAATTGAATTTGTCGGAAATTTTGAAATGGAATTATCCCGTCTTACCGATAATAAAGAAGTGGAAATTTTTATGAAAGATATGGGGATTCGGGAATCGGCCCGTGACCGATTGACTCGACTGGCTTATGAGATTCTTGGATATCTAAGCTTTTTTACCGTGGGATCAGATGAAGTTCGCGCATGGAATATCTACAAAGGAATGACTGCCGTGGAAGCTGCCGGGATTATTCATACGGATCTGGCCCATGGATTCATTCGCGCCGAATGTTTTTCATACGATGATCTAATGGAATGCGGATCAGAAAGAAAGATTCGAGACAAAGGGCTTTTTCGCCTGGAGGGAAAAGACTATATCGTTCGCGATGGCGATATCCTGGCCATCAGGTTTAATGTGTAACAGAATTTCCTTGCTTCCATAAAAGTATTGCCCATCCGGAAGGGAAAATTTTTATGACAATCATTACTGTTTTCAAACATCTAAAGTATTACCAAATTTGCATCGCCCTGCCCCTCAAATGGTTAGAGTAATTACTGTAATCTGCGAAATTTGTGGATTAATCCGCCTGTTTTCTCAAAAAAGTTGGAATCTCATAATCTGTATTTTCATTATCATCAATCATTCCCATCTTTATAACTGTGGGTTTTTCCGCGCTTTTTTCTTTCCTGATAAACGCAGGCGTTGAAAGATCCTCCCGCTTATGGCTGACAAAATTCGAAATTGTCGGAATGTTTTGTTTGTTTCTTTCTTTCGTATCGAATCCGGTGGCTATAACCGTGATACGCATTTCATCGCCCATGCTGTCATCGATAACTGTTCCAAAGATAATGTTCGCATCATCATGGGCTTCCATCTGTACAAGAGTTGATGCTTCATTAACCTCAAAAAGAGTCATGTCAGGCCCCCCGGTAACATTAAGAAGAACACCTCGAGCACCCTGAATGGTATTGTCTTCTAGCAAAGGAGAAGATATAGCCTTTTGTGCCGCTTCAACAGCCCTGTTTTCACCATTCGCAATTCCCGTTCCCATTAAAGCCAGTCCCATTTCTGACATAACATTTTTCACGTCGGCGAAATCAAGATTAATCAAACCGGGAACCATGATCAGATCGGAAATTCCTTTCACTGCGTAGTAAAGAATATCATCCGCCTTCTTGAAGGCATCCAGAAGAGACATATTCCGTCCCCCTACACTTAAAAGCCTCTGATTGGGTATGACAATAAGAGTGTCAACGGTTTTTTTCAATTCGGCAATTCCTTCTTCTGCCTGGGTCTCTCTTTTTTTTCCTTCAAACTGAAATGGTTTTGTTACAACAGCAACAGTGAGTATACCTAATTCTTTGGCGATTTCCGCCACAACAGGCGCGCCCCCTGTTCCGGTGCCCCCTCCAAGTCCTGCCGTAACAAAGACCATATCGGCTCCACTCAGATTATCCCTCAACATATCTTTAGATTCAAGGGCCGACTTTTTCCCCACATCGGGAGCTGATCCTGCGCCAAGACCTTTTGTAATTTCAGCGCCGAGTTGAAGCTTTATAGGTGAACGGGATGCAGCCAGAGCCTGAGCATCTGTGTTTGCCGCCACAAAATCAACACCATTCAGATCATAAGATATCATTGCGTTAACAGCGTTACCGCCACCTCCGCCTACCCCAACAACCTTGATCTTTGCAGAATTCTCTCCCCCTTTTTCTATTAGCTCAAACATATACAACCCTCCCTTCTAAAAAAATTCAACAAACAACTTTTTAATATTGCGTGATAATTTCTTAAACATATTCCCTTCAATTTTTTTGAACACACGTTCCGACCTGTTTTTATTCCCATAAACAACCAGACCTACTCCTGTGGCATATAAAGGACTGTTGACAACATCAGTAAGTCCTCCTATGCCTACGGGACGTCCGCGCCGAACCGGCATATTGAATATCTGTTCACCCAGTTCGGTTATTCCCTCAAGAATTGCCGTTCCTCCGGTCAGAACAATACCAGCGGCAAGCAGATCCTCGTAACCCGACTTAACAATCTCTTTGTAAGCCAGATGAAGAATCTCCTCCACTCTGGGTTCAATAATCTCTCCCAGAATCTGCCGGGAGACCTTTCTTTCCGGCCTTCCACCCACACTGGGAACCCCTATACTATCGTCAGGAGATATCAGGGGGGTATAGGCACATCCGTATTTTATCTTTATTTTTTCAGCTTCATCCACAGGTGTCCGCAAACCTACGGCTATATCATTGGTGAGATAACTGCCCCCAACCGGTAGAACGGCGGTATGTTTAATACTACCCTCGGCAAATACCGCGATATCTGTCGTTCCGCCTCCAATATCTATAAGAGCTACCCCCAGTTCTTTTTCGTCCTTGCTTAGAACGGCCTCGCTGGATGCCATCTGTTCTAAAACAATGCCGTTTACATCCAACCCTACACGGTTAACAGATTTAACAATATTTTGAATAGAAGTTACCGCACCCGTAACAATATGAACCTTAGCCTCAAGCCTGACTCCCGACATGCCTATGGGCTCTTTAACACCATCCTGATCGTCGACTACAAAATATTGTGGAAACGTATGAAGTATTTCCCTGTCAAGGGGAACAGCAATGGCCTTCGCCGCTTCAATGGCCCTTTGAACACTATCTTCATCAACCTCACGACTTTTAACCGCCACGATACCATGACCGTTGAAACCACTGATATGACTCCCTGCGATACCGGTATATACAGATGCGATCTCGGACCCGGACATTAGTTCAGCTTCCTCAACCGCTCTTTTTATGGAATCGACAGCGCTATCGATATTAATCACTACTCCCTTCCTTAACCCCTTTGACGAATGAGACCCTATACCGATAATATCAATTCCTGTATCAGTGGTTTCACCAATAATGGCACAGGTTTTGGTAGTTCCTATATCCAATCCGACAATCATGTTTCCATGTTTTGCCATGTATCCACCCACCTTTCCCGAGTTAGGAAGAAAACCTCGTGAATTTCATTTATTTATGCGTTGAAGGCCCCCGCCAGACTTTTCGGATTGACAACACTTTTCCCCTTAACAATAACTTTAGTAAAATCACTAAGGTCAACAACTAAATGCGCCTTGTCCAGATTCTTCCGGACAAGGTCTATCAGAACCGGCTTTATCCTCTTTAATTTACGATCATAGTTTCCAAAACCAAGTTGCAGGCACAAACCGCTCTTTGTAAAAATGGAAAACCCGTAAACATCATCTCCATATATTTCAGAGATATGTTGTATTTTGGTGAAATCCCTGTTAGAAGAAAGAAATCTCAGAAGCGCCATAGCCTTCTCCATGAGATTCTTATTTATCTTCCCGTTCTTATAAACACCATTAAGCACCGGCAGATTGACATCATCGCGGTTTTCAAGTTTTTTGAAAAGTTCTTCATTCCAATCCATGATATAAAGACTTTTATCGACAAGTATGAGGGCTGCCGGTTTCCTTTCACAAACTTCTATAACCAGGCTGTCAGGAAGTTCTCTTCCTATGGAAACATCTTTCACCCAGGGAGCTGCTTCTATTTTCCTTGAAATCTCCTTAAGGTTCAGTGTTAAAATATTACTATGAGATTTGATTCCGGCTAAGTTTAAAATTTCTTTCTCGGAAGTCCTTTCGATCCCCCTGACAGTAATATTCTTTAATTGAAAACAGGAAGTTGTAATAATAAAACTGTACGAGTAAACCATTATCAGAGCCAATACACCAGCAGCTCCGATAAGAAGAGTTGCTCTCACAATTTCTTGAAAGATCTTCCCCGACCGTCTTTTCAATCTGTTTTTCCTTGTTTCAACTATCGACTTAATGGATTTCCCCATTAATCTTCCCCTATTATCTTTATTTCAGGCTCCAAAGATATCCCTTTTTCTTTCAGCGCCATTTTCTGAACTGTATCGACAAGCGTAAGAATATCCATGGCCTTTGCTTTACCCAGATTTACTATAAAATTTCCGTGAATTTTCGATATCTGTGCATCGCCAACCTGGAATCCTTTGAGACCAAGCTCTTCGATGATTTTTCCTGCCGGCATATTACACGGGTTTTTAAAAACAGACCCGGCAGTGCGGTAGCTTAAGGGATGCTTTTTTCTCCTCGTGCGTAAAATCTCCAGAACCTCTTCCTGGATTTTTTCTTCTGATCCTTTCAGAAGACAAAATGTAGCGCTGACAATAATACTTTTTCCCGGCAGGTCCAGGTTCCTGTATTCAAACTGGAGATCGTCTCGAGGTATATCCTTCATAATTCCATCACTATTTATCAGTGAAACTTCTTTTACAATATCTTTTAACTCTCTCCCATAAGCTCCGGCATTCATCTTTATGCCCCCACCCACACTACCTGGAATACCGGCGCAAAATTCCATACCTGAAAGGGATTCCCGTATAGATAAATCAATCAACCGGGACAGGGGCGTACCGGCTTCTGCACATATATAAACATTCTCACCCTGAATTTTTTCCTGTTCAATTTTCCCCAGATTTTTCAGAGAAATTATAGCTCCCCTATATCCCCCATCCTTTACGATAAGATTTGTACAATTTCCCACCGGTAGAAAAGGAATATTGCATCCCGCAAGATAAGCGGTTATATGCTGCAATTCTTCAACAGTGCCCGGTGATACGAGAATATCAGTCTTACCCCCAACCCCCATAGATGTGTGGAGATACATAGGCTCATCAAAGATCACTTGTCCCGAAGCGATTTTTTTGATCTCATCCCTTATTTCTTTATCCTTAATCATTACTGATTCCTAACCCGGATAAACCGGGGACAAACAACAAATATTTTTATCACGAAAACACGAAAGTACGAAAACACGAAAAAGATAAATTATTTTTTACTAAAAAATGATAAGATTTCTTAATTCAACATTGATAATTTAAAATTTAACATTTGATACGTTCTCTGTCATATTACCTGCCCTTAATTCCATGTGTCGTCAGGGCACGAAGATCACAATGTCAGAAATCTCTCCCCGACCTTCCAGATATCCCCGGCGCCCATTGTAATGATTACATCACCCGGGCGGGCTATCGTTTGCAAGTGTGTAACGATCTCGTCAAAACTTGACAGGTATGTAACCCCTTTATGTCCGGAATCCTTGATCCCATGATACAGATTTATTGAATGAACACCCTTTATCTTTTTTTCGCTGGCCGCATAAATATCTGTAATAATAAGGACATCTGCATCATGAAATGCATGCAGGAATTCGTCAAACAGCGCCCTGACACGGGTGTAGCGATGAGGTTGAAAAACCATAATAATTCTTTTTTCTTTCCATGCCTGTTTAACCGCCTTCAGAGTTGCTTTAATTTCCGTCGGATGATGCCCATAATCATCGACTACTGTGATATCATTCATCTCTCCTTTCGTTTCCAGCCTGCGATTGACACCCGCAAAGGAACGAATCCCATCAATGATTGCAGAAAATTCCATATTAAGCTCGCGTGCCACGGCAACTGCCGCTACAGCATTGCAGACATTAAAAGCGCCAGGAACATTCAGGGAAATTTTCCCCATGAGATCACCTTTATAATAAAGGGAAAAACGCGTCATTAAACCACTAAAAGATATATCCCTGGCCTGGTAGTCAGCTCCTGCGGAAAGACCATAAGTAATAAATTTTCTCTTGATCCCGGGCAAAATCTCTTTCACATTTTCGTCATCAAGAAAAAGTATCGTTGTGCCGTAGAAAGGAACGAGATTTGCGAACTGTAAGAATGCTTCTTTAATTTCTTCAATTCCTGAAAAGTAATCGAGATGCTCGTGATCGATATTTGTAATCACTGCAATGTAAGGGCGCAGTCTGAGAAAAGAACCATCGCTTTCATCGGCCTCGGCCACAATCACTTCTCCACTTCCCAACCTCGCGTTACTTCCTATGCTTGCCAGTTTTCCCCCTATAACCATAGTCGGATCAAGTCCGCCATGAGCAAGAATTGTTGAAATCATGGATGTTGTTGTCGTTTTCCCGTGTGAGCCTGACACAGCGACTGAAATTTTCATTTTCAGCAACTCGGCAAGCATTTCCGCCCGTGGAATAACAGGAATGTTCCTGTTATGTGCTTCTATCACTTCGGGATTATCTTCGGTGACAGCCGTCGACGTAACTACAACATCAACATCACCAAGATTCGACGGATCGTGCCGATAAAAAATCTTTGCTCCAAGAGAGGACAGCTGCTTTGTAATATCTGTTTTGCTGATATCAGAGCCACTTATTTCATAACCGAGATTCAGCAGCACTTCCGCGATTCCGCTCATTCCTATACCACCTATCCCCACGAAATAAATATGTTTTACCCTTCTATGCATTGAGTTTCTTCCTAATGCGGCAAAGCCGCAAAAGTGAAAGGTTTAAGGTCCAAGGTTTTTTCTTGATTCTTTATCTTTGTACATTGATCCTCGTTGTTCGCTACCTGCGCCGGCATCTCCGCAAAAAACGTAGTCGTTGTGAATAAAAACTCTAAGCCTATAACCTAACCCAGATAAACTGGAAATTCGAAATACGAAGCACTAAATGCGAAACAAATCCGAATTTCTAATATTCAAATGTTCAAAACATCAACGCCACAGAAGTGGCATTAACTCTATTGTAAAAAGTTTAACTCTTTCCCGTTTAGATATTTG
>JAGGSD010000229.1 GCA_021159265.1 Syntrophobacterales bacterium
TTGGCTCCAGATTTTGTTTCAGGCCTGACGAAGCTGACGCTTTTCTCGTAAATATGCATCCCAAATGCAATCCGGGGACAAGAGTGGAACCTTGAACCCTTGAACGGTTACAAATAAAAATTTAGTAAAGGTGATGGACCTGTAAAAAGTCGGATTTCCCCTCCCCTCGTGGGAGGGGAAAAAGGGGATGGGACATAACTAGTTGAAATAGCGGTGTTCTCACCCTCACCCCCTACCCTCTCCCATCAAGGGAGAGGGAGTTTTTGGACTTTTTACAGATGTGTCAAAGGTAAATGAAAAGATTATGTGTTTGATCCTTTTTTCATATAAATCACACCCAGAATATCCTTTAATCCTTGCATCCAACAGGGATGAATTCTATGAGAGACCGTCCAGCCCGGCCGCTTTCTGGGAAGAGGCACCCGATATGCTTGCAGGCAGAGATCTGAAAGAGTGTGGTACATGGCTTGGTATGACGAAAAGCGGAAAAATTGCAACTATCACGAATTTTCGAGAGCCCCATGCTGTAAAAGATGATGCCCCGTCCCGGGGAGAACTGCTTATCAATTATCTTCGAAACCAGGACGAACCGACGGCGTACATTCGAAAAATCAGCAAAAATATCCATAGATACAATGGATTTAACCTTATTTTCGGATACTTCTCTGATCTCTATTATTTTTCCAACAGGGTTGCTGGTGTTCAAAAAATATCGCCGGGCTTACATGGATTAAGTAATCATTTACTTGATACTCCCTGGCCGAAGGTAAAGTTGGGAAGGGAAAAGCTCAATAACCTGATTTCCGGCAACAATAACTTTAGTATTGAAGATGTTTTCGATATCCTGGCTGATACTTCACATCCTGATGACACGTTACTACCTGATACGGGTGTGGGAATTGAGCGGGAGAGGCTCCTCTCTCCAATGTTCGTAAGAAGCTCCGACTATGGCACACGCTCTTCAACTGTAATATTGGTTGATAAAAATTATCATGTTACTTTTGTCGAAAAGATCTTTAATGGCACCCCGGATCAATACGAAAAAAAAAGATTTGAATTTACAATTGAAAACAGACAATCAATATGACCGGTGTGAAAGGGACTAATCTACAACAAACACTCCGGCAAGAAGAGAGAGGGTGGGGATTAAATACTTTCAGGATACCCTGCGTACCGAAACATGTCAAAACATGATTATCCTGATTTTCCAAGGGTTGGTGTGGGAGCGATTGTAATTAAGGATGGCAGAGTATTGCTTATCAAACGTGGCATACCGCCTGGTAAGGGTTTATGGGCAATCCCGGGTGGTCATATAGAACTGGGGGAAATTCTTCAGGAAGCGGCGGAGCGCGAGATTCTGGAAGAAACAGGAATTGTCGTCAATGCCCGGGAACCGGTTTACACTTTTGATCTTATCGAACGGGATAATCTTGGCAAAATCCGTTTTCATTATATTGTCGTCGACCTGATGGCGGAATATGTCAGTGGTGAGCCTCACGGCGCCGACGACGCACTGGAAGCCTGCTGGCTTTCATGGGAAGAAATCAAAAAACTTTCCGTAACCCGGAGCACAATAAATCTTCTCAAGCATATCCGGTTTAATTATGGATCATCTCCCGATTAGTCCAAGTTAATTAAGGCGTAACTACTCAGGGTCAAAGGCACAGAGGCACAAAGCTTATTTGCTTTGCTGTTATTATATTATAACAAAATGCGAAAAATCTCTGTCAAATTATACGCCTGACAGCTCGACTGAGCTCGCCGAAGGCTGAGCTCGTCGCAGGCTTGCCGAAGTCTGAACGTTCGACTTAGCTCACGCCGAAGTCTCACGCCGAAGACCACAGGCGGGACCGGTTGTTACTTTTTTTACTCTTTGTGCCTTTGTCTTCGGTGAACTTAGTCGAACCGTGCCTTTGCCGCTCTGTGCCTACCTGAGCAGTTACATTAAGGCAAAATAAGTGCATTATCTGCAATTGGACCCTTTTCTCCGACTAAATTGGAGAAGAACCTGAATTGTTAATTCATAAAAGTTATAAGATACAATTAGTTATAATGTTTTCATCCCGATGGGACTTGACACGACAGGGCAGTGACTATTAATATTCAAACTCGTTGTGGCAAAATTAATACAGACAGGAAACGACAATCATGAAACCAAAAATACTGTTTATGGGAACTCCGGAATTTGCAATTCCATCCCTGGAAATCTTGATAAGTAATGGTTATCCCGTCTTGGGAGTTGTCACTCAGCCTGACAGTCCCAAAGGAAGAGGAAAAAAGTATGTTCCTCCTCCTGTTAAGGTAGTTGCGGAACAATATAATCTTAAAATTTTCCAGCCCGAAAGTGTCAGAGACAAAGAATTTTTAGATACATTCGTCAAAATATCCCCGGATATGGTGGTATTGACCGCCTTTGGTCAGATACTTCCTCGGGAGATTATTGAGTTTCCACCAATGGGTTGCCTTAATGTCCACCCTTCATTACTTCCGAAATACAGGGGAGCTGCGCCGATCAACTGGGCTTTAATAAACGGTGAAGAGAAAACAGGCGTCACAATAATGCTCATGAATGAGGGAGTGGATTCAGGGGATATAATACTTCAGGAAGAAACTGATATTGATCCTGCCGAAACATTTGATGATCTCCACAATAGATTATCACAGATTGGTGCAGATCTTCTTCTGAATGCTGTAAAAGGTGTTACCAGTGGAACAGTTACCCGAACACCTCAGGATTCATCGCTCGCTACATTTGCGCCCCGCCTGACCCGTGAAACAGGACATATTAACTGGGAAAACAGTGTAAAGGATATTATCAATCTGATCAGAGGGCTTTCTTCGTCTCCCGGCGCCTATTCATTCCTGAGAGAAAAGAAATTGAAGATTTTTTTTGCTGTCTCCGGTAAAATGAAAACCTCCGGTGAAAAAGAACCGGGGAAGCTGGGAAAATTGATGGAATCAGGCCTTCAGGTAACAGCAAAAGACGGACATGTTTACATTCAGGAAGTACAGCTTGAAGGCAGGAAAAGGATGTTCATCGATGATTTTCTAAGAGGGTATCAAATATTTTCTGACGATGTTCTCGAATGAGGATTGTGAGCATTTTTCGACCCTTAGCCTCTTTAGGCGCTTAATCGTAAAGTTCGTGCAAAATTGGCAAAAGAATTTCTTTATGGCTGATAAGTCCTTGCAAAACTTAAATCCGAATATCGAATTTCGAAACTCGAAACAATATCGAATGACAAAAATACAAATATCTAAACGGGAAAGAGTTAAACTTTTTACAATAAAGTTAATGCCACTTCTGTGGCGTTGATGTTTTGAACATTTGAATATTAGAAATTCGGATTTGTTTCGCATTTAGTGCTTCGAATTTCGAATTTCCAGTTTATCTGGGTTAGGATTAGAGAGCTTTGAAAGTGAAAAGGCAGACACAAGATCTAAAATACAATCCTGTTCCCTTGTACTTCTATCCATTTTTAATAGTAATTTTCGTCGCATGTATGTCGGCGACTTATGGAAGCGAACAGTCGATACTCGTCGGCTTTATAACGGGGAAAAACCTGAAGTCTGCTCCCGAGGGATGGGAATCGCTTACTTATCTTGGTAAAGCCAAAAATGATATGTCATTAATTAAAGAAGGGAAGCGAACAGTACTGTATGTTAAAAGCCTGAACAGTGCATCAGCTCTCTTAAAGAGGCTTGATGTCGATCCTGAAAGTTTTCCCATTCTCGCATGGCGCTGGAAGGTTAACCGGACTGTCGGAATGGCCATTGAAAGCCTGAAAGATAGAAATGACTGTGCAGCCAGAGTCCGCGTCATCTTTGGAAATGGGCAAACTGAATCAGTAGAAGAGAATCCGGAAATTAAGAAAATTATCAAATACCTTGGCGTTAAAGTACCCCGCATGGAACCATCCGGGTTCAAAATTGACTACATCTGGGGAAATCATGCCCCCAAAGGCGAAATAATAGACTATCCTGGATCAAGGAACCATAAGGTAGTAATTGTGGAGAGGGGAAATACCAAAGCAAATCGGTGGATATGGGAAGAACGAAATCTTATTGAAGACTTTCGTCGAATGTTTAAAGGCGATCCTCCAAAACTTACAGGAATTGTCATTTTATCAGATACCGATCAGACCAACGAGGGGGTGGAGGCCTGTTACAGTAGTATCGTTTTAATGCAACCCATCAAACAGCCATAAAATTTGAAGCCGAAGGCGCAATCCATTATGCAGGATTGCTGGATAAAGTTACAATCCTGTTGCATGGTTCCAGAAAACGGAGCATACAAGTCTGGATGAGAGATAACGGGGAAAGTGTTTTGATGATTTAACAAGGAAGGTTATTTGCTGTTATATTGTGTCTTTTATTCTTCTATTGAATTAAAATTCTTGCCCAGGCTATAGTCTTGTGCTATTTTGCCGATAATAGTTGTGTAATCTTTAAAATATCAGTCGAGGTGAGTTATGAAAAAGATTCAAATTTGCTTTATTTGTGTTCTTGTATTTTTTCTATCGTGTCAAACTGTTTTGGCAAAAGGAAGTGTATCGGCTGAAGAATGGTTTGAGAGAGGCATGAAGTATGAAAAACAAAATGTCTATGATGAAGCTGTCAAAATGTATACAAATGCAATCGAGATCAACGATAAATACGTAGAAGCATATTTTAGAAGAGGTAAAATGTATTTTTTGCAGCATCCAAGCAATTGTATAGAGGCTATTAGAGATTATACTAAAGTCGTAGAGCTGGCCCCTGAGTATGCCGATGCCTATTATCAGCGTGGGCTGTTGTATCTCTATAAGATTGATAATGAAAAGGCAAAGGCAGATATGGAAACGGCTGCTGGTCTGGGACATAAGAAAGCACAGAAATGGCTTAATCCAAAACCGGAAGAGGAAAAGATAAAATACATCGATTTAAGTAATTACATACCATCAAAAAAAGAGCCTATGGTTCATTTTGATTTTAATCGTGCTGAAATTAAAGCTCCCTATTATTCCTTACTTGATGAGATTGGCAGGGTCTTAAAAGAAAATCTCGCCAAAGCGAAAATTGTTGTGGCGGGTTACGCTGACAGTACGGGTACGGAGAAGTACAACAAGGATCTTTCCCTGAGAAGAGCAAAGGCCGTTCAAGAATACCTGTCAGAAAGACACGGAATAGCTCTCAAACGCATTATCATGAAGGGCTACGGTGAAAATAGCCCGATTGCCTCGAATGAGTCAGAGGAAGGACGAACCCTGAATCGCCGCGTTGAGATGCTGGGAGTCAAAGGACTTTAAAGTCTTTTCCTCAGCAACTGCGGCGTTTTTTGAAAAACAAAAATCGTAACTGTTCAAGGGTTCAAGGTTCCATTCTTGTCCCCGGACTGCATTTGGAATACGTATTTACGAGAAAAGCGTCAGCTTCGTCAGGCCTGAAACAAAATCCGGAGCCAAATCGGCAATTATTTGCGAAAATGAACATTTTTGACGAGGACTTCAGGTCTTTAATGCTGCCTTTGCCCTGAACACTGAACCATGAACCTGTGAACGGTTACGAAAAATCTAATCGCGAAAACACTAAAAGATTAAGCATTCGGGTCGGGGTTACCCCCGCCCGATGTTTCTATCTAATCCGCCATTACCATTGATCTTTATGCGTCGAAAGTCAACCTTGTGCCGGACATATTGAGAATAAACTGATCCGGCATGTGGTTTTCTATGTGAACAGATGCTTTTCTACCCGTGCAGTGACACGGAATGACATACACAGGATTGATTTTTTTCAATTCTTCCACTGTTTGACCTATTATAGGCTCAAAAAGAGGACCTCCGAGGTGAAATCCACCCATGACAACATGAACCTTATCGATTTCCGTAATTGATTTCGCGTAATTAACCGAATTGACGATACCCGAGTGGGCGCAACCGGAAAGGACAACAAGGCCTTTCCCCCTGAGATTCATCACGATAGATGTATCATCCTCTATAGGATCCCATTTTTCAATACCATTCTCCATAAAATAAGCATTAGGCATTCCTTTTTCAAATGTTGTTTTGCGCTCAATTTCACCTAAAAACAACACATTCCCATCCAAAAGACTATAAGGCCTTTTCGTTTCTACGAGCTTAACACCAGCCTTCTCTACCCTTTCTCTGGTAAATTCTGGAATGTCTGCCTTGAGATCATCACTGATCTTGATATATCTGGGATACTTAAAAACATATGGGTGAACGACCAGTTTAATCTCCTTCTTCCCAATCATTTTAACGAGGCTTTCAAGACCACCAAAATGATCATAATGGCCGTGAGACAGGGCCATAACCTCAATCTCACGCATATCTACATCAAGCACCCTGGCATTATGGGCCGCACCATCTTCAGAAATACCAAAATCAAACAACATTGTTTTTGTTTTGCCATCCCTCGTTGTTTTAACAATTGCCGAAAACCCATGCTCCGCCCGCACAGACTTTCCTACTGTTCCACGTAGAAGGTTTCTGGCTCGTGAAATTATCTCACCATTATCAGTCGCGGTAATATCGATATAATTATCCTGTAATGTTAGTATTTCAACCCTGTCTATTTCTTGTAGGACGATACTTGCCATGCGTTTCCCCCTGATTCCTCGGATTCACAGATTCATTCGCTGCTAAGGGACTGAAAATTAATAACTCATTGTTTTCGCACACCTGCTTTCAGGCCATCTTTAGCCGCTCCTCATTCATAAAATCCTCAAATTAGTTCTGCTGGTTCTGGGGTTTTGTTCAATCGGATCGACCAAACCTAGCCTGAATCAGAGCGCGAATTCCAATGACTTAAGATGAATAATCAAGCCTTAAATAAACAGTATCGGGCCTAAGCGAAACAGGGTTTGATTATATAGAGTCCACTTCAACTATCTTAGCTAAGATATCGTCTATAGTAACCAGGAGATACTTCTCTTCTTCAAAAGTTATCTCTGTGCCCGAGAAATCCTTGTAGATAACTTTGTCTCCCACGGATAACTGTTCAGATACAGCAGCAGATATTGCGATAACTTCTCCTTCTCTCGGTTTTTCTTTGGCAGTATCAGGAATGATTATCCCGCCCGGCGTTTTGTCCGCGACATTCCGGGATAACTTTACCAGAACATAGCTATTGATAGGTTGAATCTTTTTCATTTTAACACCTCCTCATAATATGCCTTTGTAATGAATATTGACACAATCGTAAAAAGTCGGATTTCCCCTCCCTTGGTGGGAGGGGATAAAGGGGAGGGGGACATAACCACTTGAAATAGCGGTGTTCTTACCCTCACCCCTGTCCTCTCCCATCAAGGGAGAGGGAGTTTTTTGGCTTTTTACGAAGCCATCAATATTAGTTCTTTATCATTAATTGGGAAAATGCAGCAGCCTTTTTACAGTTAAACTAATTTTCGCCTCTTATTCCTAAAAGACTGTCTAACTTCATTTTATCAAACCCTACAACAATCTTTCCGTCAATATCCGTCTGAGGAACCCCGCGCTGGCCGCTTCTTCTCATTAGGTCCTGAGCTGCCCTTTCATCACGGGAGATATCCACTCCCCGGAAAGGAATCCTGTTCTTCATCAAGTATGTCTTGACTTTACTGCACCAGGGGCAGCTTGGTGTAGTATAAACCGTAACGCTCCTGAATTTTCTTTCTTCTTCTTTTTTCCCTACCTTAGGCAAAGGCGCTTCTGACAAAGCCATTTCGTAATACTGCTTATTTTGCAAACCGTATATAATTTTAGAAACTTTATCGTCTTTAAGAACCAAAACAGCGGGAACGGAATCTATTCCGTATAAAGGATGAATGTCCTTGACTTTTGAAGCATTGACTGAATAGACTTGAATATCGGGATTATCCTTTTTGACTTCTTCCAAAACGCTTACAGCTTCTTTGCTTTTCTGAGAAGAGTCCGAATAGAAAACAACCACAGGAAAAGATTTTTCTTTCTTTATTTTCTCAAAGCCATCCTTGTCTTTAAGGCTTTCAATCATACTTATAACCTCTTAATATCTTTAATGTAATCTCTTATTGAAACAGCCGCGATAGTTACTTCCCCTTGGCAACATCTATCTGGCGCACTTTCTTTGAACGCACATCTCCTACAGCATACATTCCCGCAGTATTCTTCCGTATATCATCATCCGTCTTGATATACCCGGACTTGTCAAAATCAACAAGACGTTCCAAGAAAAAGGATAAAAATAAACTAATGCTTTTTTGCCTTTTGTCAATGAACAACTAAAAAATTTTATAGCTCTGAAAAATAGACATTGGTTGTAAACTGTTCATCGTTCCTTAATTGTAAAGTTCTTGCAAAAATGGCAAAAGAATTTCTTTATGGCTGATAAGTCCTTGCAAAACTTAAATCCGAATATCGAATATCGAAACTCGAAACAATATCGAATGACAAAAATACAAATATCTAAACGGGAAAGAGTTAAACTTTTTACAATAAAGTTAATGCCACTTCTGTGGCGTTGATGTTTTGAACATTTGAATATTAGAAATTAGGATTTGTTTCGCATTTAGTGCTTCGTATTTCGAATTTCCAGTTTATCTGGGTTAGGGACTGAAAATTAATAACTCATCGTT
>JAGGSD010000074.1 GCA_021159265.1 Syntrophobacterales bacterium
ATTTAAGTTTTGCAAGGACTTATCAGCCATAATGAAATTCTTTTGCCATTTTTGCAAGAACTTTACAATTAAGCGCCTAACAGCTTGATGGCTCGGCTGAGCGCGCCTAAGTCTGAGCTCACGCCGAAGTCTCAGGCCAAAGGCTCGCCGAAGACCACAGATGGCGCCGGTTCTTACTTTTTTTTACTCTTTGTGCCTCTGTCTTCGGCGAGCCTGCGACGAGCTCAGTCGAATCGCTCAGCCGAACCGTGCCTTTGCCGCTCTGTGCCTACCTGAATAGTTACGAAAAATGATGAATATGGATACAACCGGTTTTAACGATGAAAAAGAGATTTATTAAGACCAACACAGGGATTTCAATCTGTCTTGCGACGTTAGCCGTTATCATATTGATTCTTTTGATAGCTCTAACCATCAAGCATGCAAGGGAAAAAACTATGGTGGAGCAGTTTAGTAAGCAACAGATGGCTATTGCCGGAGGAACAGCTGCCGGAATAGAAGATCTCCTTATTAGTATTGAGAAGAGTATGATAATTCTGTCCAGACTTCCATGTGTTATGGGAACCATGCCGGAGACTACCATCCAGAGCATGAAGGTAATTTATGATAATATGGAGGGAAAGGCTGAATTTATAATTATAGAGAATAGAGAGGGAGTGGTTATAAATAGTTACCCTTCTTTTCCTCTTAAGGGGAGAATGGGTGAAAGTTTTGGATTTCGCCATTATTTTCAGGAGGTGAAAAAAACAGGAAAACCCTATGTGGGTGATCTGGTGCTGACAGGCAGTGAAAAGCCTAAAGATGTAGAAGGCGGATTTAAATCGATTATTGTTGCTGTTCCTAAATATGATTCAGAAAATGAATTCTCCGGCGTGGTTTTGGCCGCCCTTTCTCTTTCCACTATAATCGATCGGTATATTAAGCCGGTCGAGTGTGGTGTGTCGTGCTGCTCCTATATGGTGGATGATAGCGGCACAATACTTTTCCACAAGGATGCAGAGTTTACAGGTAAGGATATAGCAATACTCGAAGATGTAAAATCTGATGGAGGAATATTGCTCAGGGATGCGCTTCTGAGAGGAGAAGAAGGATATGGCGAGTATATGTTGCTTGGAAAGGGTGGCAAGGTTGAAAAGAGCATCGTAGCCTATGCCCCGATTCGCCCGGGTTCACGAAAATGGATGATTGCTGTCAGCACCCCTCGTGATACTGCGATTTCACCTTTGCGCAAGACTTTTTTTAATATCATGTTTGTAGCTGCCGGGTTGATTGCGGCGGTTGTGATCGGAAGTATATTTATGGTCTATTCGGCAAGGAAGCGCCTGCGTCTCGGGGAAGAACTGAAGCGCCTCAGGGAAAGGAGCAAATGGCAGGAAAGGCTTGCCGTGGAGAAGAGGACTATTGATGGGATCATGGAAGGTTTTCCCATACCCGCCTTTGTAATAAACAGTGAGCATCAGGTTATTCTGTGGAACAGGGCATGTAAAGAACTGACAGGTTTTGATGCCGGAGATATGATTGGTACTGACAAACACTATCTCCCTTTCTATAGCCAGAAGAGACCCCTTATTGCCGACTTTATTATTGACAATGATATTGAGGGGCTTAAGAAGTATTACAGTGCCAGAGATGTGAAAAAATCGAAAATTGTGGAAGGAGCCTATGAAGCGAGAGATTTTTTTAAAGACCTGGGAGGGAAGAAACGACATCTCTATTTTGTGGCTGCTCCCATTTATGATGACAAAGGAGAAATTGTTGCGGCCATTGAGACGCTTCAGGATGTGTCAAAGGAAAAAGAGATGGAAGTCAGCCTGACGGAACACGCCGAAACTCTCCGGAATGAGTTGGAAGAGAATATCAGTCTCAGGGAAAGAATCGAAGACCTTTCCAATTACCTCCAGTCAATCCTGGACAGTTCACCGGACAGGGTATTCAATGTTAGCAGTAATGGGATTATCAACTATATGAACAAGGACTTGGAGAACGGAGATGGTTTTATTTCACATCATGTCAAGGGTAAACACTATATGGAGGTTGTTGCCCCTGAAATCATGGATATTACCCTGGCCAAGTGGGAGGATGTGAAAAGAGGCATTTATACGCCTTATGAGGTTCAGGTCAACTCAAGAGATGGCTCGAAGAGGACGTTACTTATGACGCCATGCCCCGTGAAGGGAACTGACAGTTATCTTTATGTGCAGCGTGATATTACAGAGTTTAAGAATCTGGAGAGAAAGTTTTATGAGAGCCAGAAGCTTGCGGCAGTCGGCCAGCTGGCTGCCGGCATTGCCCATGAAATAAGAAATCCTCTGTCTTCCATAAAGATGAGTCTCCAGATCCTGGAAAAACGCATGCGGCCATCAGGGAATGATTCGAAGAGATTTAAGATTGCCCAGAGAGAAATCGATCACCTCGAAAAGCTCGTCAATGATATTCTTATTTTTGCGAAACCGTCGGAACCACAAAAGGAGCCTTCAAATATAAAGAGAATTCTCGAACATGCACTTGCGATGGTGGAAAAATCTGTATCAGACAAAGAAATACATGTTCGGACAAGATTTGAAGAAAACATTCCCCCCATTGAAGTTGATCCGGCAATGCTGGAGCAATCATTTATAAATGTCTATCTGAATGCCATCGATGCCATGGAGGCTAAAGGGGAGCTTTGTATATCGGCAAGGCTGATTGACGATGGCGTTAAATCGGTATTGGTCGAAGTTGAGGATGATGGATGCGGTATTGATGAAGAAGATATACCACATCTGTTCAACCCATTTTTTACCAGAAAAAAGTATGGCGCAGGTCTGGGACTTACGCAGGTTAAAAAGAACATCGATCTGCACCAGGGTGTCTTAAAAATCTTAAGTAAAAAAGGAAAAGGCACCACGGTTATGGTGACCTTACCGATAGAGCAAAAACGAGTGAATGGTGAAAGCAGTCATTTGTAATAGTTACCACCGCGTTGAGGAACAATAACATGTCAAAAATTCTCGTTATTGATGATGACGCCTCCATCTGTGAAACCCTCGATCTCTATCTGACCGAGGAAGGATATGACGTGCATACGGCTGCAACCGGCACAGACGGTTTAAATAAGTTTGTTGAAACATCGCCGGATGTTGTTATTCTCGACATCAGACTTCCCGATATTGACGGGTTTACGGTTCTCGAGGATTTGCAAAAAGAGGGTGATAATTTCAAGGTGATTATGATTACCGCTCATCATGATATGGACACGACGATTCATGCCATGAAGGAGGGCGCATTTGATTATATTCACAAGCCGGTTAATGTGGATGAACTCGATATGGCTATCAAAAAGGCCTTAAATATCCTGGACATGGAAAGGAAGATGAGCGGCCTTCTCGTGGAGGCTGAACCTTACCGGCATTTCAAAGTAGGAGATATTATCGGCAATGGCAGGGAGATGGAGAAGATATTTAAGACCATCGGAGTCGTTTCTCAGAGTAAAACAACGGTTCTTATCCAGGGTGAGAGTGGGACAGGCAAGGAATTAATCGCCAGGGTTATTCACAACAACACGTCAATGGATGAACCCTTCATAGCGGTTAACTGTTCTGCCATCGTGGACACATTGCTTGAATCGGAGCTGTTCGGCCACGAGAAGGGCTCATTTACAGGGGCATTCGCCAGGAAACCGGGGAAATTCGAACTTGCCCGTTATGGCACAGTATTTCTGGATGAAATCAGTGAAATGTCCATGAATCTGCAGGCCAAGCTTTTGAGAGTGCTTCAGGAGATGGAATTTGAAAGGGTTGGCGGCAAAGACAGGGTGAAGGTGAATGCAAGGATCATTGCCGCTACCAACAAGGACCTGAAAGCTCTGGTGAGTGAGGGCAAATTTAGAGATGATCTTTACTATCGTCTTAACATTATACTTATCAGGATTCCTCCGCTCCGGGAGAGAAGAGAGGATATTCCCCCCCTTGTTGAGTATTTTCTTAAGAAGATCAACCTGGATCTTCACAAGAGCGTTATTGGTGTTTCTGATGAGGTAATGGACATCTTCCTCAAATATTCTTGGCCCGGCAATATCAGAGAATTGGAGAATCTGCTGGTCAGGGCCGCTGTGGTGGCTCAGGGGCATACCCTAGAAAAGGAAAATTTCCCGGATCTTATAGAAGATGCTAAAAATGAAGGTGCAAAAGAGAAAATTGGAGAGGATGATCTCGCGGATTCGGGGAGATTCCTGACCCTTGAAGAGGTAGAGGAAATGCAAATCAGGAAAGTCATCAGGAATAGTGATAAAAATAAAGGGGAGATCTGTGAGATTCTCGGGATCTCTCGTCCCACATTTGAAAGGAAACTGGAAAAGTATGGGATTACCTTTGAGAGAACGTGATTGAATATTTCATTAAACGCTGCTGAACGTTTCTTTAAAAAACCTTCCGTTTTTACCCCTCAACAGCTCGGTTAAGCAATCTTTGTTACCAAGCATTTCTATTTATAATCAATAGGTTACGAGTTTTTATTCATAAATTTGCCAAACTGGCACGGTTTTTTCATTAAAATAAGATAAATTAGAAACTTGAGCTTAATAAAAACACCGTAAAGGAGGACACAAATTATGAAAAAGATTTTTCAAACATTGATTCTGGCGGCCTTTGTTGTGCTGGCGACCGCATCATTCGGTTACGCGGAATATATAGCTGAAGCTGCAGACAACTTCCCCTACTTTCACCTCGGATGCCTTATAGTGGGCGGTTTAATTATCACCTCTCTGAAACACAAGTATTCCAGGATATATCTCAGCGAGGCGATTGGCTCCTTTGCTCTCTATGCGGTTCTTGTGGCGCTTTTCACCGCACCTGTTGTGGATGCTCTTAAGGCCCTTGTTAGTTAAGTTTTAATACCCGCGACCATTTCGGGATATCTCCACCCTCCTTTCAGGTGAGGAGGATGGACAGAAAGGAGGATAAATATCATGATGATCACACATAAAAAAAATCAAAGCGCATTAAACTACACCGGGCTATTTCTTCTGAGCGCCTGGGGTTTGGCCATCGTCGTTTTCTCGTTCTTATTCTTCCTGGTCGGTTACTGGATAGACGGAAAGTTTAATACGGAGCCAACCTTTATGCTCGGATTATTCTTTCTGGCCCTGTTTATGAGCATCGGCAGCTTCTACAAGGAAGCGTGGCAGAAAAGGAAAGAAGTATAGGAAGCGCCCCGTTGCATAGATGTATGTGCATGAAACACGATCCCGCTTTACAAATGAAAATCCTCCCTTTTAGCACAAGGGGGGATTTTTTTGTCTATTCCTTTTCCTGAATGTTATTTTCCCAGACTTTTTTCAGTCTCCAGGACATCCAGAGTCGTCTTGATAACCGTGTCGGAGCTTAGCGACATGCTGTCTATACCGCATTCAACCAGGAATCTGGCGAATTCCGGATAGTCACTCGGGGCCTGTCCGCAAATACCGATCTTTTTGCCCATCCGTCTGGCCTTTGTAATGGCTGTCTTTATCAGGTCCAAGACGGCCTGATTTCTCTCATCAAAAATATGGGAGACCTGGGCGGAGTCCCTGTCCAGTCCAAGGGTTAACTGGGTAAGGTCGTTGGATCCTATCGAAAATCCATCGAAGACCTTGCCGAATTCTTCTATGAGGACGACATTGCTTGGAATTTCAACCATCATATAGATTTCAAGTCCGTTTTCTCCCTGCACTATGCCGTTGTCCTCCATGACCTTTACAACCCGCTCACCCTCTTCAACGGTACGGCAGAAGGGAACCATCAGTTTTACATTGGTCAGCCCCATGTCATTTCTTACCTTCTTCATAGCCTCGCATTCCAAGGCAAACCCTTCTCTGTAGCGGTCGTCATAATAGCGTGAGGCACCCCTGAATCCAATCATCGGATTTTCTTCATCCTCCTCAAAGTATGTGCCACCGATGAGGTTTGCGTATTCATTGCTTTTAAAGTCGCTCATTCTGACGATGACATCGTTCGGATAAAATGCGGCTCCTATCTTTGCCACACCCTGAGCCAGCTTATCGATGAAGAATTCCGTTTTGTTATCGTAGCCCCGGGTGAGAGTTTCGATTTCATTCCTGGTTTTCTTATCTGTTACCCTGTCGAATTGTACCAGCGCCATTGGATGGATTCTAATGAAATTGGTTATAATGAATTCCAGTCTGGCCAGTCCAACGCCGTCATTAGGGATGGCTGCAACATTAAAGGCATTTTCAGGGTTTCCCACATTCATCATAATCTGGGTTTTTGGTCGTTCGAAGTTTTCAAGATTAACCATTTGGACATCATATTTCAGTATGCCTTCATAAACTGCGCCCACTTCACCTTCGGCGCATGATACGGTTATTTCGCTGATGCCTGCTATTTTCTCCGTTCCATTTTCTGTACCGACAATGCACGGGACACCCAGCTCCCTGCTGACGATGGCGGCATGGCAGGTTCTTCCGCCCTTGTTGGTTACAATGGCGCCAGCGATTTTCATGATCGGTTCCCAGTCAGGATCTGTCATATCGGTGACCAGGACTTCTCCTTTTTTGAAGTCTTTAATATCGTTGACACTCTCTATGACATTCACCGATCCTGCACCGATTTTGCCCCCCACAGCAGTGCCCGTAACAAGGGGTGTTTTCGTTTCGAGAAGTGCATAGGTTTCAAGGACGTTTACATCTTTTTGAGACTGAACCGTTTCAGGACGTGCCTGGAGGATGAAGAGCTCGCCCGTATTGCCGTCTTTTCCCCACTCAATATCCATGGGTTTGAAAAAGCCCGCTTTTTCCGAATAGTGATCTTCAATAATCATTGTCCACCTGGCGAGGGTCAGGATTTCATTTTCTGTAACGCAAAAGCGTTCTCTATCTTCTGCCGGTACGGGAACGATTTTGGTCGACTCATCTCCATCGGTTGAATAAACCATTTTCACTTCTTTCGTTCCCAGTTTTTTCTGGACAATGGGTCTGTGTCCATCCCTGAGAGTGGGTTTAAAGACATAAAACTCATCAGGATTGACGGTTCCCTGAACGACCATTTCACCAAGGCCATGGGAACCGGTTATCAATATGGCATCTTTAAAACCCGATTCAGTGTCGATGGAAAAGATAACACCGGAGGAAGCAAGATCCGATCGCACCATCTTCTGGATGCCAATGGAAAGAGCAATGGACATGTGATCAAATCCCTTATCCTCTCGATAGGAAATGGCCCTGTTCGTGAAGAGAGAGGCGAGGCATTTTTTACACGCATCGATGAGATTTTCTTCCCCTTTTATGTTGAGGAAGGTTTCCTGCTGTCCCGCGAAACTCGCGTCGGGAAGATCCTCAGCCGTTGCAGAACTTCGCACCGCGACATCCGTATTTTCACCGTATTCTTCACAGAGTTTATGGTAGCTATCAACGATTGCTTTTCTGAGGTCGTCCGGCAATGGAGCGCTGTAAATAAGAGAGCGGACTTTCTCTCCCCTTTCGCTTAAATTTTGAATATCATGGGTATCCAGGTCTGAAAGGATGTTCTCTATTTTGCTTTTGATACCGGAAGAGTCAAGCAGGTATCGATATGCATAGGCCGTAACGGCAAAGCCGTCGGGAATATTGACTCCCTTGGCAGTGAGCTCTCTTCTCATTTCACCAAGAGATGCATTTTTACCTCCTACCTGGGGAATATCCTTCAACTCTATTTCGTCAAACCACATTATTAACTTATCGTCCTTCATTAGTTTCCTCCTAACAACATAGTAAATTGAATATACTTTTATGTCAATTTTGTTCGTTGAAGTCAATAGAAATATGAAACATTGTTAATGCAATATGATTATGTCACCCCTAACCCGGATAAGCTGGAAGAGCTCGAAGCTGAAAGCCTGCAGCCGTTCACGGCTTGAAATTGGAAATTCGGGAGAAAAGCTTGAGGCCAAATTTCCAATTTCTATTTTCTAATTTCGACGTTCAGTGAACGCTTACTAAATTCTTTTGCCGTTCGGCTGAGCTCACGCCGAAGCCATTTTTGCACGAACTTTACAATTAAGGAACTAAGTTACAATATGATTATATCACCTATTGTCTGAATAAGGTAGAGAAGGGAGTAACTCAAGAGGAGAAGGAGGTACTTCATGGAAAAGGGGGTGACGTTTTCTCATTGGGAAAGGGTAATACCTCCATCTTGCAGGAACAGAGATATTTTTACTTATGATGGGAACACGGTGTTATCTTGTTGGAAAATTGCGGACATAAGACTTGAATGGCTTATTCTATTAAAAGAGAACTTGTATGATCATGGTTGAGAGTAAAATAAACGCGGAAATATATCCAATCCACCAGAGAGGTACCACCATGTGGCAATGGAAGAAGTTGCACCTGTATCTTCCCTGATGGTGGGATCAAAAGAACTTGGGACTCCAATCTTAGTAACCGTTCACAGGTTCATGGTTCAGCGTTCAGTGTTAAGGACAAAAGCAGCATTAAAGACCTGAACTCCTCGTCAAAAATTCTCATTTTCGCAAATAATTGCCAATTTGGCTCCAGACTTTGTTTCAGGCCTGACGAAGCTGACGCTTTTCTCGTAAATACGCATCCCAAAT
>JAGGSD010000095.1 GCA_021159265.1 Syntrophobacterales bacterium
GATATTTGTATTTTTGTCATTCGATATTGTTTCGAGTTTCGATATTCGATATTCGAATTTAAGTTTAACAAGGACTTATCAGCCATAAAGAAATTCTTTTGCCAATTTTGCACGAACTTTACGATTAAGCGCCTAAGTAGGGCACACAATTGAAAGGAGATTCAATGGATCAAAAATTAGAGACGAGAATTAAAAACCTTCAACGCCTTGCAAAAGGAACATTATTGTATAATCTGAAGATGGAGTTAGTGGATATAAAGGATAACCAGATTACCATGACAATGCCCGTTACGCGAGCAGTTCATCAACCTTTTGGCTTGCTGCATGGTGGAGCAACCGCAGCTTTGATTGAAACCGTTGCTTCTACGGCAAGTAATCTTTTTTGCCCGGAAGATATGATTGCAGTCGGCATCGAACTCAATTGCAGTCATCTCAGAAGTAAGACTGAAGGAACTCTCACCGCCGTCGGTACAGCAGCGCACCTGGGCAGGAGAATTCATGCATGGGAAGTGAGGGTTTCTGATGAAGCGCATAAGCTTATTGCAACCGGCAGATGCACCTTATCCATAATTCCAAAACAGAGACCGTAAAATCGCTGTTGAGCCACGAACATCGCAGGGAAGAGAGCGACGTGGCGCTCTCTTCCCAACCCGGACAAGTCGGAACCAGGATGAACATCGAACATCGAACGTCCAACATCGAATGTTGAATGGGAGAAGGCGGCCAACCGTGAACCTTTGAACCGTGAACTGTTGCTAAATTATTATTCCAATCAAATTATAATTGTGATAAGTTGCCGTATTTATGTAACTACTCAGGTGGATAGGCTGCAGGCTGAAGCCTGCTGGAAAAACGTTCTGTTTACGAAAACATCAAATTTGGGAGAGACGCCATGAAAACCCTTGTTCTTGTAGGAGGAAAAGGCGAAAGATTGTGGCCATTATCAAGAAAGGACTATCCAAAACAATTTCTGAAAATTAATGGAAAATCATTTTTCCAGAAGACGATGGAAAGATGTCTGAAATTCACAGAACCAGAAAATATCTTTATTTCCACAAGCAGGGATTACTTCTTTCATGTAAAAAAGGACCTGGAAAAATTTGACATAAAAGAAGAGAATATAATTATTGAGCCAATCCCCAGGAATACTGCGCCTGCGATATTTATCTGCGCACGATGGTTAAGAGACTTGTTAAACCTGGACGAAAAGGAAACATTGTTCGTGTGTCCCGCAGACCATTTCATAAAAGAAGAGCATAAGTTTGCCGAAGTCATGAAAAAGGTCTCTAATACAACATCCGACTATATCGTTACATTCGGTATAAATCCCAGATCACCGGAGACGGGTTATGGATATCTAAAAAAGGGCAGGCGGATAAAAGATGTTTATCAGGTGGAAAAATTTACGGAGAAACCTTCGGAGGAAGAGGCAGAACAATATTTGAAGCAAGGAAAATACTTGTGGAATTCCGGCATGTTCGCATTCACTATAAAAACTATAATAGAGGCATTTAAGGCGTATGCGCCGGATATATATGAGTCTTTAAGAAGTGTTGATTTAAGGGATACGAATCTACTGGAAGAAGTATTAAAAAAGGTCCCGTCCATTTCAATAGATTATGCCATAATGGAAAAAGCAGACAATGTGGTTACTATTCCTCTCGATATTGGATGGAGTGATATCGGATCATGGCAGGCATTCTATGAGCTGTACGAAAAGGATAAGGAGGGAAATGCAACCATTGGCGATGTCTTGACCTATGATGTAAAGGATTCTTTAATCATTGGACAAAAAAGACTGATTGTCTGCGCGGGATTAAGGGATCTTATGGTGATAGGAACAGATGATTCCGTGCTGGTTACATCCAGGAGGAATCCGCAGGATGTAAAAAAGATTGTAGAAATGCTAAATGAAGAAGGAAGAAAAGAGGCCTTTGAACACAAGACTGTATATCGTCCCTGGGGACAATATACGGATTTAGAGATAGGGCAAAGGTACAGGGTAAAAAAAATTGTGGTAAAACCAAAGGAAATCCTGAGCTTGCAGATGCATCACAATAGAACGGAAACCTGGGTAGTTATAAAAGGAACGGCAAAGGTAACAATCGGAGATAAAAAAATGCTCCTGCATGAAGGAGAAAGAGCGTTTATTCCAAAAGCTACTCTGCACAGGCTGGAAAACCATGATAAGATACCTTTGGAAATCATAGAAGTGCAAAATGGTGAATATGTGGGAGAGGATGACATTATAAGGTTTGAAGATAAGTATGGAAGAGTCAAACCGGCAAACTAATGCGGCAAAGCCGCAAAGTTAAAAGGATTAAAGGATTAGGGATTAAGGGGTAATCCTGTAAAATCCTCTAATCCGGGAATTTGACCTTCATTTTTTTAGCCCTTAGCCTTTGACCTTTAGCCTTTTGTTGTTGACATCAACATCTGCGCGAGAAACGCCTGTCTGCGTGCCTGCCTGTCTGCCGTGCAGGCGGCACAGGCAACACACAGGCAGGCAGTTGCTGGGGATAAAGGCTCTAAACGTCACAGCAGAATACATCAGACAAACCAAATAGACCAGAAAGAGAGAGGGTTTTATCAATGAAAAAAGCTATTATTACCGGTATTACCGGACAGGATGGTTCATACCTGGCAGAATTTCTCCTTTCAAAAGGCTATGAAGTTCATGGACTCATCAGGAGGGCAAGTTCCTTTAATACAAGCAGGATAGATCACATCTATCAGGATTCCCACTTACCTGATGTAAAAATGTACCTCCATTACGGAGATCTCTCTGACTCCGGCCAGTTAACCAATCTCATCTATAATGTCCAACCTGATGAGATTTACCATCTGGGCGCTCAAAGCCATGTTCGAGTCAGCTTTGATATGCCTGAATTTACAGGTGATATCACGGGCCTTGGAACCGCAAGGTTTTTGGAGGCGATAAGAAGAAGCGGAATTAAAACCAAATTTTATCAGGCTTCATCAAGTGAAATGTTTGGGAGCGCCCCTCCCCCACAAAATGAAAGTAGTCCATTCAGGCCAAGAAGCCCGTATGCGGCAGCCAAAGTTTATGCCTATTGGATGGTCAGGAATTATAAAGAAGCATATAATATGTTTGCCACTAACGGTATTCTTTTTAACCATGAATCTCCAAGACGGGGAGAAACCTTTGTGACTCGAAAGATCACTCGAGGACTTGTAAATATTCTAGCCGGGAAAGAAAAGAAGATCTACCTTGGAAATCTGGATGCAAGGCGGGACTGGGGATATGCTCCAGAGTATGTTGAGGCAATGTGGCTCATGCTTCAGCAGGATAAACCGGAAGACTATGTAATTGGAACAGGTGAAAGCCATTCGGTTAAGGAATTTTTAGAAGAGGTCTTTAATTATGCTGGATTGGATTGGAAAGAATACGTGGAAATAGATTCCCGGTATTTCAGACCTACAGAGGTAGAATTTCTCCTGGCCGATGCTTCAAAGGCAAAGGAGAAACTTAAGTGGAATGCCAAAGTAACTTTTAATGAGCTGGCAAGGATAATGGTAGATTGCGACATGGAACTGGGTGGTTTAGAGCCTGTAGGGGCTGGAAAGAAGATTCTGGAAGAAAAGGGAATCGGGTGGACGGAGAATAAGCTGACATCAAAATAAGCATGATAAAGAGGTAACAGGATAGGCAGGTATGAGTTTTTGGAACAATAAAAGAGTCTTGGTAACAGGCGGGGCTGGTTTTTTAGGTTCGTTTGTGGTTGAAGGGCTTCAAGACAGGGGTTGCGGAAGTATTTTTGTCCCGCGGAGCAGGGATTATAATTTAGTGGAAATGGAAGAGGTTAAAAAGCTTTATAGCGATTCCAGACCTGACATTGTCATTCATTTAGCCGCTAAAGTAGGTGGTATTGCCGCGAACAAGAAGGCCCCCGCCAAATTCTTTTATGATAACCTGATGATGGGTGTTCAGATGATGGAGACAGGAAGACAACAGGGAATAGAAAAGTTTGTGGCAATTGGCACTATCTGTGCTTATCCTAAATTTACTCCAATCCCCTTTAAAGAGGAAAATTTGTGGAATGGCTATCCTGAAGAAACTAACGCACCCTATGGTTTGGCCAAAAAGATGCTTTTGGTTCAATCAGAATCTTACCGTAAACAGTATGGTTTCAACTCCATCTTTCTTTTACCTGTTAACCTCTATGGTCCGGGAGATAATTTTGATCCTGAATCATCCCATGTTATTCCGGCGTTAATAAAGAAATGTATAGATGCCGTGAACCACAAGCCAAAAGACATGGGCTATGAGCCAATTACAGTTTGGGGCACGGGAAGGCCTACCAGGGAATTTCTCTATGTAAAAGATGCGGCGGAGGGAATACTCCTGGCAACAGAGAGATATAATAAAAGTGAGCCGGTAAATATCGGAGCCGGGGTTGAAATATCCATAAGAAAACTTGTAGAATTGATTGCGGAGTTGACCGGATTTAAAGGTCGAATCATCTGGGACAAATCAAAACCGGACGGTCAGCCGAGAAGGATGCTGGACACAACAAAAGCCTTCAGAGAATTTGGTTTTAAGGCCAAAAAAGATTTTAAAGATGGGTTAAAAGAGACGATTGAATGGTATATTTCAACCAATTCGGAAGACCATAATCAAAAATAATTGTAACTACTCAGGTTCACAGTTCAGTGGTTCAAGGTCCAACAATTAAATGAAGAGAAACGAGTAATATCTCAATAAACACGGGTAGGGGTGACTTTAGTCGCCCCTATCGGGAGGTTAAAACCTTCCCTCCCCTCATTTATTGGAACTCTTTTAACCTTGAACGGTTCGACTGAGCTCGCCGAAGACTGTGAACCTTGAACCTGCCAACCTGAGTAGTTACAAGATTCATTCAAATCTGGCGAGGTTGCCGGAGATTTGCTATTTTTGAATACAACTTTTTTATGTAAGGGTTATTCCATAAAGCTTTAAATTGTACAACGGCCTTACATGCTTGTAATTTGGCGGGGTCTTTCATTAATTCTTCAATAAAAGTTTTCTGGCTGCTGACAAAGCCGTCAAACTCTAACTGAACCCTTTGTTCTTCAGAAAAAGCTTTTCCGCTTATTCTTTCCAGATCTTTGGGAGTTAAGCCTAGCCCTCCTATCATCTTGAGGAAGTATTCACCCGTAATATTTCTTGCTTTTTGGGCAAATTCACTGAATCTTTGAGGAGAAAGACCGGAAACATTCATGAATTGCCCTTTGCTCATTTTTTGAGACCGGGCATATTCCCACAAGAAATCAAAATATTCATTAAAATCCGTTTCTTTTTTCCTTGCTCCCATGCCAAAAATAATACCATCATTTTAACTGTTGTCAAGAAATAACAGCCTTTTTGCCGGCGAGCATATCCCTTTTGAATCGGATTATCCTGCAATAAGTGTCTGATCCAATGGGGGCAATGCGATTGTGACATTGATGAGTGGAGAGGCGAATTTTACCCGCGAATAAGGGGAAAGGGTTTTTGCTTGCCTTGCTGCATCGTTTTTGTAAATTTAAGAGAATATCTGATTTTTACCCCTTTCTTTGGCTCTGTACATGGCTTTATCCGTTCTTTTAATAAAGTCCTTCAGCTCTTCCCCGGGAGTATACTGAGTAAGTCCAATGCTTAAGGTAGCGTGTACCGTTCTTCCCTTGGCGGGGGTAAATGTTACGTTATTCATTCCTGCTCTGATCCTTTCTGCAACAACTAATCCCTGTTTTACTTCAGTTTCTGGCAAAATAACTACAAACTCATCTCCGCCATATCGAAAAGCAGTATCTGTTTGCCTCATGGATTTCCTGATAATATTGGCGAGTTCGATCAATACAGTATCGCCATCCAAGTGTCCGAATGTATCATTGAATAGTTTAAAATCATCAACGTCAAGCATTAAGAGTGTCAACGAATGATTGTAACGGTTAGCTCGTTCAATCTCTAATTCCAATCGATTATAAAAGTGCCTTAAGTTGTACAGATTCGTGAGCCCGTCTGTAATGCTCAGTTCCTGATATCTTCTTTCACTTTCACGGAGAGCTTCCTCAGCGCGAATCCGCTCAGCAATCGAAGCTCTTTCATTTAAAACCCGTTTAACTCTGATAAGCAGTTCTTTGATACTAACAGGTTTCTGTGTGAAATCGCTTGCGCCTATTTCAATAATATCTTCATAGGTATAATTTTTTACGAAGCCGGTCATTATAATAATATCAGAATCATATTTTTCTTTTATTGCCTTGGTCAATTCAATTCCGTCCATATTCGGCATTAAGATGTCGGTTATCACGACATCTGCATTCTTCTGCTCCAGAATCTTTAAGGCCTCTACCCCGTCTTCAGCAATTGAACAGTCATATCCAAAATGGATTATAGCCTCTTGGATTACGTCTCTTATGGATTTATCGTCATCGACAACAAGAATGTGGATATTATCGGATGTAATTTTATTATTTTTCTTCATAGAGCTTCCATCTCTGAGGATTTATAACTAATGTCGTGTCAAGTCTCGGGTGTCATTGCGAGCGAAGCGAAGCAATCTCCTGCTGCTATGAGCTAACTTGGTATAATCCGAGAGATTGCCACGGCCTTCGGCCTCGCAATGACGAAGGCTTGTGCGACATTGCAAACTTGACATGACACTAGCCAAGAAAATTTAACCGGACAGCAGTGATGTTTTTGCGGTAATAAGTAGTTATGACCAAGGGGTATTATTTCTCAATCCATTTTTTTAATCGCAGCATCTCCCCCGCAGACCAATCCGGAGACAGGCGTTTTTTAAGAAAAAGAAAAAACAGTTGTTCCATGGCCCGCATTGCAGTTTCTATATGATAGATTCTTTCGAGAAATCTTCCTTCCTTGTTATCATCTTCTTCGGTCAGGTTCATTGTCGTGGGAAGCTTCAACGTTTGGAATTGAAATCCGTCTGCTTTAAATGTGAATTCGTATTCATCGGTCCCCATGCCCAGCTTTAGACGTGCCTCTTTTATTTTTTTGTTTTCACGCAGGGCCGCTTTTCCCTCTTTAAGAGCCGCATGAAATCCGCGGCATGCCACCGTTTCTGAATACGGGCCTTCTCCTGATTCAAGCACCAGTCTTTGCATGAATGTAACTTGAATATCACCGACATCCGGAATCATTATGGACCCTCCTCTTTCCTCACTCTTGAACCAGAGCCAGGTCAGAAATTCTCTTCCGGGAAACTGAAGGTCTGTTTTTGCAATATCCATGTTTTTTGTCTAAAAGTTGGTCTTTATTGATTGAGGGGGATAGGTTTAACCGCTTCCTGTTTCATGTATTCCCGGTCCCACGGGACAAAAGGAATCAAGTCTAATTTAAAAGTTCTTTTAAAGAGATCTTCAAAGTCTTCTCTTATCTTTTCAGCGAGTGAGCCGAATATGAGCGAGCCACTGGATACATTCCAGCATATCTCGTGAAAGGACGGTGTGGCAGGGGTTTTGCTCAAAAGTTTCAGACGAACCCTGTCTCTGATTTCGTTTCGTTCTTCTTTGTAGATTTTGTTTTTGCCCCTCTCTGCTATCAATTGTTTTTCGGCTTCAAACACTTTTAATTTGAGAAGTGAAGGAGATATAATCCTGCGATCAATACGGAGAGTAAAAATCAGATAATCGGCCAACGAGTAGTTTGCATATTGAAAGTCGGTATCAAGCACATTTTCCAGACTTGTCCATCCAATGGATTTTTCTTTTGTGCTCATGGATAATTCCTGGAATGAGAAGAGTTTAAGCTGCGTATCTGTGAAATTTCTAAAATTATCCGGAATATGACCGACTACACGATATTTTGACAATGATAATGTTCCTTTTAATAATCCCATGATTTTTTCCTATGGATTTAATGACTTTGTTGATTTAAGGTCTTTTCGCCTAATCTCTGCGTTATGCTCAAAAAATAATCCTCGGAATATCAAACTATATGCCTGCGGTCTTCGGCGAGCCTTCGGCGTGAGCTCAGTCGAACCGTTATTTTTTTCGCATGCCTTGATCTTGAACGAAAATCCTCATAAATCAACTGAGTCATTTAAGGGATGAGAAATTTAACGCAGTTTTAAAGGGCTTGTCAAGTTTATAAACGGGGAAACGTCAAAGTCGACGTAAATGCGGGGATATAACGCAACTTGAAAAGAACATAATCGCACGCAAAGTCGCAAAGTTGCTAAGGTTTTCTCTTTTGTTCTTTGCGTGCTTCGCGCATTTGCGCGAGAATTTTATAAGCCGCCTGTACCAACATGATTTGTAACTGTTCACGGGTTCAAGGTTCCATTCTTGTCCCCGGACAGCATTTGGGATGCGCATTTACGAGAAAAGCGTCAGCTTCGTCAGGCCTGAAACAAAATCTGGAACCAAAT
>JAGGSD010000176.1 GCA_021159265.1 Syntrophobacterales bacterium
GCGCCTGCCTGTGCCGCCTGCACGGCAGACAGGTGCGGACACGCACAGGCAGGCAAGAACTTTACAATTAAGGGACTAACTGTGAACCCCTGGCCCAGACCTGGCTTCCCTGTCCCATTGCGTAGAAACTCCGGGTGCAACATTCAGTTCGATTGTGCTGAAAATGCGCATGAAGTCATGCCAGGGCAGGCTTGGACATGACAACCTGAGCAGTTACAACTTGAATTGATTTAAAGATAAAATCGGAATCCACAGATATGTTGATAAGCCTGTTGATAGACATGTTAATAAGATTTGTAAATCCCTTATAACCTCAACTTTATACCAGTTTGCCTACAATTTGCGCAATAAATATAGTTAGTAATTCCAACTGGTTAGCGATTTCCCTCAGAAATTTAGCATGTTACGGCACCCTGACACATTTTCTTTTAGAGATATCAACAACATAGTAAAAAGTGAAAGGAAAACAAGGACTTCATCCAGAAGACCCGGTTCTTAGAGATTTATTGTTCCTTGAAGTTTATCTTTCAACTATCTCCTCAACCCGTTTTTTAAAGTCTTTAATTACCTGATTACAAAGCCTGCTTCCAAGTACTTGCAACACCTTATTAACTATGAAGCTTTTGTGATTCATCACCATTGAAAATATTACCGAGACCCCTTCCCCGTTATTATTGAAATTCCAATAGCCTGATAATTCATTAAACGGGCCTTTATCCTGTTTGAAATGAATGGACATGTTCTTTTCGAATTGAGCAGTCATCTGTACCTTACCTCCGAGAGTTCGGCTACTCAACGCCACAGTTATAAAGTCATCCCCCTTTGATAAAACATCTACCGGTTTCATTCCATGGATGAACTCGTGGTATTTCTCGATATCTGAGGCTATCTGATAAGCAACTGTAAGGGGTATATCTAAATGCTCAATCTTTTTGAAACGATACATAACACTTTCACAAAAATTCAATATTATCGATTTTTGTTAGATCCAATCCGACACCCATGACCTCCACTTTTCACCCCCTGACGACATGTATTCCTTTAACGCAGCGTAAGCTCTCGCAGATATATGTGGTTTAGAAAGCGATCGGAAGTCTAATGAAGAATCCATTACCCTGAACCTGTTGTTCATTTCTTCCCTTGCCGCCATCACCATGAAATGCAGCCGGTTCAGGATATTTACCTCACTTGTACCGGCATCCATATTAATGGAAAGAAGATTAAGCTGAGGGTACAAGGCCTTCAACCTTCGTTCCAGGCCATTACCTGTGATATGGTTTGCAAGACAACCGAAAGGCTGGAGGCATACAATATTCCCGATTCCATCTTCCAGCATTGCGATCATCTCAGCAGGCAGAAGCCAGCCCTCACCGGCCTGATTGGCAAGACTTGTGGCATTGCTTGTCGCCTTCGCCAGTTCCTTTAAATCATGGGGTTTTCTGTAATACCGGAAATTCTGCATAACTTTCTCAACTCGAGACAGGTAACATTGCGTATATTTATCGGCCACGCGTGTCAGCAATTTATCTTTCACAGAATGCTTCATATATACCTTCTGATCAAATTCCTCATTGACAAATCTCTGCGCAAAGAATCCTGTAAGTGACGGAATGACTACTTCGATTCCCTGTCCAATCAACCATTTTATGATGTTATTGTTGGAAAAAGGATTGTATTTAACAAAAATTTCTCCCACTACTCCTACTACGGGGACACGATCGTTTGTGACATTAACCGCGTTAAATTCAGAGACAGCGTCATTGAGTAAATCCAATAAATACTTAAAATTTGCTTCCTCTATTCCTTTCTCCATCCGTGAGAGGTATTTCTTGTGTAGAACTTCCGATTCCCCCGCATTTATCTCACGTGCCGCTGTGGCAAGGTACATCCTGGCAAGGGCATCAGTAAAGATGAGTCCCATACCCAGTCTTCTAACCAACCCCTTTTTATCTATGGTAAACCCCGGTTGAGGGTTATAATCCCCTGTTGAAAGGGATAGCATAGGTACATTACCGAACCCTGCGCTGATAAGCGCTTTTTTCGCAACAGGAATATAGCTGGATGCCCTGCACTGGCCTCCTGTCTGGGTGAGCATGATAGCCGTGTGTTTCGGGTTATACTTTCCTGATTGTAATGCCTTGATAATATCTCCTACGACAATAATAGCAGGATAACACATATCATTATTGACATATTTGAGGCCAACATCTACGGAAGATCTGTCCGGAGGCGGAAGAACTTCCACCTTGTAGCCAAGTGGTCTGGAAACGGCGGGTATTGGTGGTGAATATAACGGAGAAAACCACGGTACAATTATGGTTCTTCCCCTGTCTTCCGGCATAAACACGCAGCTTGTTTTGCCTTTTGCCTTTTGCCTTTTGCCTTTTACCTCTCTTATAGCCTCCAGCATGGAACGGAGCCGGATCTTTACTGCCCCCAGATTGGCTATTTCATCCATTTTGATGAGTGTATAAATCTTCCCGGCACCTCTTATTATTCCTTGTACCTCATCGGTAGATATGGCATCCGGCCCACAGCCAAAGGATGTGATTTGAACCAGTTCAGTATGCTCAGTATCAGCAACATACTTCGCAGCGGCAAGAACCCTGTTCGTATATGCCCATTGCGTAAGGATATTGCTGTCTTTCAAGGCACATTTTTCCGGAACCGGAACTGTATCCTCCGTAATGACATTAACCCCCATCCCTGATAACAACTCAGGAATACCATGATTGACAAGTGGATCAGTATGGTAAGGTCTTCCAGCTAATACAACGACAGGGCGATTATTTGTTCGGGCATTATCAATAACACTAACTGCCATTTCTTTGATTTGATCTTTATATTCTCTGTGGGCCGCTATACCCTTGTCTACTGCCTGACGAACAAGCTTTTTACTGATTCCGAATTGTTTTGCAAAGGAATGAAGCTGCTTTTTGAGAAGAGGGATATCTTTAAAACTGATAGCAGGACTGTCCATCGGTGTTCCATATTTTCCCTCAGGGTCGATTGAACTTTTAATCACATCGGGATATCCGGTAACTACGGGGCAGTTAAAACTGTTCATGGTATCACGATACTCTTTATTTTCATAAACCACCGTCGGATAAAATATCCTGTCCACGCCCTTTTCAATCAAATTAATTATGTGTCCATGGACAAGTTTTGCAGGAAAACAGATATTATCTGACATAACAGTACTCGACCCTTTTTCAAACAATCCAGTACTGGAAATGTCGGAGAGAACTACCTTGAAGCCACACTCCACAAGAAAAGTACACCAGAAGGGGAAATTCTCATACATATTCAGGGCGCGGGGGATACCAAATGTCAAAATCGGTGACCTGTCCGGTTCCGTTTTGCGGTCAAAAAGCAGCTTAGATTTCGCGGCTATAAGATTTTCCCCATGTTCTTTAAAGGAAGATTCATTTGAAAAATAGCGCTCACATCGGTTACCGGTAAAATAACTCCTGCCATTTTTAAATGTCAGTTTCTTTACGCTGCATCTGTTTTCACATCCCTTACAATGAAGATTTTTTGTCGTAAAGTCGACTCCCTGATCAAATAAAGTGAATCCGCTGAATTGCGCAACTTCAACAGTATGATTCTGATAGTTTTCCCGGGCGGTAAGCGCTGCCCCATACGCACCCATCAATTCGGAAATATCAGGGCGTATTACCTCTTGCCCAAGCAAAACTTCAAAGGCGCGCAAGACCGCGGCATTTCGAAATGTGCCTCCCTGGGCAACGATTTTTTTCCCAAGCGTGTCAGGGTCTTTCAATTTAAGAACCTTATAAAGGGAATTCTTTATCACCGAATATGCAAGCCCTGCCGAGATATCCGAGACAGTTGCGCCCTCACGCAGCGCCTGTTTGACCCTTGAATTCATAAAAACCGTACACCGAGAGCCCAGATCGAAGGGCGTATTTTTCTGACACGCAAGACCGGCAAATTCAGAGACATCATAGCCAAGAGAACGAGCAAATGTCTCGATAAATGAACCGCATCCCGAGGAACAGGCCTCATTGACCTGAATGTCTGATACAGCGTCATCATTGACATAAATGGCCTTCATATCCTGACCACCAATATCGAGGATAAATGAGACATCTTTGTCAAAGTATCTTGCAGCACGCAAGTGAGCCATTGTTTCCACCACGCCATCATTTAAATCAAAGGCGGCTTTGATGAGATCTTCTCCATAACCGGTTGCCGCTGTCCTGGCAATACGGGGGGTAATTCCCGCCCTCTGGAATTCTTCGTGAAATTTGCTTAAACCATCTTTAACTGCCTGGATGGAGTCACCATTGTTTGATGCATAGTGTGTTAGTATTATTCTTCCATCACTGTCAATAAGGACAAGCTTTGTCGTAGTGGATCCCGAATCGACACCCAGGAAGCATAATTTTCCATCAATTCTGGAGATATCTGTTCTCTTTACTATCTGTTGCGCATGCCTTTTTTCCCAAGCCTCTAATTCTAAAGGGTTACTAAACAAGGGGGGAAGCCTGTTGATTCCCGATCCCCGCGGCTCTTGTGTCTTTTCTTCTTCCATCAATTGAATGAGCTTTTGAATGTTAATCCCGGAGTTCTGATCGTCCTTGTTCTCAACTCTGATCGGGAAATGGTTGAGAGCTGTGCCCATGGCAGGAATGAATTCGGAATAATCCGATATTACAAGATCTTCTTCTCTGTTCAGTTCAAGAACATTGATAAAGGCTTCCTGTAATTGTGGGAAAAATTTAAGTGGTCCACCGGCAAAAAGAATCTGCTTTTTAATCTCGTGACCACGAGCGAGTGTAGTAATTACCTGAAGCGCTACAGCGTGAAATACAGATGCCGCAATGTCCTCTTTGGAAACTTTATTACTCAGTAGGGCCTGAACATCCGTCTTTGCAAATACACCGCACCGAGAAGCAATCGGGTGTATCGATGTGCTGTTTCCGGCCAGTTTATCAAAGTCAGGGAGAGATACATCCAGCAATACGGCCATCTGTTCTATAAATGCTCCAGTTCCGCCGGCACAACTGCCATTCATCCTGATATCCGGACGAAACCGGTCATCAAAAAATACGATTTTCGAATCTTCACCGCCAATCTCGATAAGTGTCCTGACCTCAGGATAACAGGTTTTTATCAGCTTCGACGAGGCTACAACCTCCTGGACAAAGGAAATGCCTAAAGATTCAGCTATTCCCATACCCGCTGAACCCGTGACAGCCGGATCCAACTGAATATCACCCATCTGGTTACGCGCCTCTTCCAGTATGGACAGGACCGTTTCAAGAATCATTGCGTTGTGACGGCGATAGCGAGAGAAAACCGGTCTTCCTGAATTATCACAGATTACCACTTTGACCGTGGTAGAACCTATGTCAATCCCCGCAGGGTAACTGTTTTTATGTTCTACAACCATTATGTAATGTATTTCCTTTCATTAAGAAGGTAAGGTTAAACCCTCTTACGCTTTTTGTTTTTGCTCATTTTCTGATATTTGAGGATGTCATACATGGCTCCCCTGCAGCATGCCATTCATAAGAATTCCACGTTCCGCTACTTCGGGACTCTAACCTTGCCATTACCTGTAACATAATCTTTCATCGTACAGCAGGTGTCCACAAAGCACACAACCCATGATTCCGGATACAGGGGAGGAATTATCGTAAGAGGCCACATATGTTTTATAATGATATCCTCCTCCTTTTTTGAGAGGACTGTCACTTCGCGGGCGTTTTTCAAACATATTCGTGGATGGCGAAAGCCATGCAGTCTCGGCCCCTCACGCAGCCAGTCATAAAAAAACAAATCATGGAGCAACGCGCCTCTCACTGTTGCATCGCAATCCAGAGACAATTTTCTAGATATCAGAAAGCTGCGCCACGCTACCTCCAGACTGTGGTCAAAGCGAGTCTTGTAATGATGGTGTCTGACATCTGCCAGCTTCTGGACATCAGGATGATCAATCAGAGACTTGGCAATACTCATAAATTCTGATTCATCATCATCTGACAATAATTTTCTTTTCCCCTTCTTTTCCAAAATGATTCCGGCACATCTGATGGTCCAGTCGGCAAACATAACTCCGGACACAACAATAGCAAAGATATCAACAGCAACAGGATTCAGTAAGTTAAAAACGGAGAGATACACGGGCAATACAAGATATTCAAAAGCAAATGCCAGGACAAGCCAGTAGAGAGAAAATTGCAGACAGACATAATTTTTAATCCTGAATCGCTGCTCTGAATAATCCCAAAGGGGAGTATGGAGGCATCCGTCAAAGATAAATCCTGTTATAAATTCGAGACCTGTTGTAACGAAAAGATAAACCAGCCCTTTTACAGGCAAGCTGCTTCCTTCAAGGTGGGTGGCACAAATAGTAAGGATAAGGGCGCCCGTTCCGTAAATTGGAAGATAAGGACCCTTTAAAAAGCCCGGATTGATAAAAGCCTTTGCTTGAAAGGAACGAAAAATTACCTCAAGGATCCAACCGATGAATGAAAAGAAAACAAAGAGAAAAACATATTCTGTAAATTTCATGTTGCCTTTCTCCTGGCAAGTATGCCTTTGCAAAGGATATCGGACAGGTTATCCAGGTGCTTTTCGATCTCACTATCGTTTTCTTTCAACAGCCAGGTTGTTTCGAAGCCTCTGAGAGCATACCCGATCGCCCGGGCTGTAAGCATTATATTTGAAACATAAAAAATCCCTTCTGCCACACCTTTCTCAAGAATTGAGTGGAGAATACTCACCTCCTTTGAGAAAAGACGGTCACGGATACTGCCGGCCTTTGGAAGCAAATTATCTATTCCTTCACGCCCGAGATTCAAAATGTTAATTGCATCCTTCATGTAACGAAACTTTGCATGCAAGAATACTCTGAGTTTTTCTGCAGGAGCTTTTTCCTGATCAACGATTGCCGACATCTTTTCGATAATGTCGTTGACTTCGCGATTGAGAACTTCCAGATAAACCTGGTCCTTGCTGCCAAAATAATTATAGATGGTCGCCTTGGCGACCCTCGCCATCCGGGCTATTTCATGCAGGCTTGTCTTCTGCATGCCATACCGTCCGAACATCCTTCTTGCCGTATCAAGTATTGAATCCATCTTTTCCTGTTTCATTTGAAAGCCCCCAACTAAACTATTAGACTATTATTGTTTTTTAGTCCAAACTAACAACAGGCACGCACAATGTCAAGAGAAAAAACACAATTGTCATTTACGAATTAAAAGTGAACCGTTTTTGACGGGTTTACAGTTTAAAAGTGAACACTTTTAAAAAGTTGCTGACAGAACTTAAAATGAATTTAAACATATTCATCCTTGACATATCCCTGTTCTTTAAATTAAATGAAGTGTCGTTTTACAGTATGAATTTCAGGACTTGATCATGACTGCAAAAATTAAGAGAAGGTGCCCAAACTGTAATGCAGAGATCGAATTTTACCATAATCCGATACCAACTGTTGACATTATTATAGAAATAGATAAAGGGAAGATTATCCTGATAAAACGTAAAAACGATCCCGTCGGATGGGCTATTCCGGGGGGGTTTGTTGATTATGGAGAATCTCTTGAAAAAGCGGCAATCAGGGAGGCAAAAGAAGAAACGTCACTGGATGTGACACTCCTTGAACAAATGCACACGTACTCCAAACCGGACAGGGATCCCCGTCAGCATACTATCTCCACTGTTTTTATTGCCAAGGGGAAGGGAACGCCTGAAGCTGCGGATGATGCTGCAGAAATCGGCGTATTTACGAAAGACAATCTTCCCGAGCCACTCATGTTTGATCATAGAGAAATACTTTTCGATTATTTCAAAAGAACGACTATTATGAGTTGACAATTTGAATTTAGAACTTAAGATAATTCAAAGTGGGTGATGTTACTAAACAAAGGATGGAGGTAATGCCCGTTGGCTGATTTGTATAAATGCAAAAAGACAAACATGTATATTACAGAACCATGCAATGACAGTGATTGCGAATGGTGGTTAAACAACGAAATATTTTGTAATTGCACCTGGGTAGCGTGTAATTACGGGCCATTCACCCTTGAAGAGGTAGGTGAGATGCTGGGTGTAACCAGGGAAAGAATAAGACAAATTGAAGCGAAGGCTCTGAAGAAACTGCAACATAAAAAGAGAAGGGATCAATTGAAGGATTTTGCGAAAGCAACTTATGGTGAAGAGTAAATATGATGGTCTCGTAAAAAGCTCCACTATGCCGACACGTCGGCATTATAATGGAAAGTAACTTTTACAAAGCATGTT
>JAGGSD010000397.1 GCA_021159265.1 Syntrophobacterales bacterium
TGTTTTGAACATTTAAATATTAGAAATTCGGATTTGTTTCGCATTTAGTGCTTCGTATTTTGAATTTCCAGTTTATCTGGGTTAGGGGTAAGAAGGTGAGATATTAGAGAACCCTGAACCCGGGAGGAGCGCCATGAATTCACCGGAATTGTTTCCCTCTCTTTTGAAAATCATATCGGCCCTTGCCGTTACGGTAGGCGCTATGATTGTTGTCACGTATTTGTTCAAAAAGATTATGAAGAAGACGGGGGCGGGAATCAGCAATGAGGATTTGATAAAAATTTTGTCTGTAAAGTATATGGGGCCCAAGAGCAACATAATGCTTATCGATGTGCTGGGCAATATTATGGTGATTGGCGTTTCGAGCGGCGGAATATCTATGTTGACAGAGATTGTGAATTCTGAATCGCTTGAACAACTGAAAGATATTCGAGGAGAAAAAGTCAAAAACCTCTCTTTTTCTGATCATTTGAAGAGATTGTTGAAGTAAAGCCTGAAAAAGATGAACATTGAACATCGAATATTGAATTTCCCGTTCCCCACGCTCCTGCGTGGGAACGGGGGCACGAAACCATCAAGATTTGACAATAACTCGGGGAAATCCGGGAAATATCTCATATGCATCCTGGTAATTTCCGGACTCGTTTTTCTTGCAGGTTCTTCGTGGGGGCAGCCGTTTTCTCTCCCCTCGATAAATCTGAGCGTGGGCGGCGGCGGTGATGAACCCGGCAAGGTGGCGGTGGTTCTTCAGCTGTTGTTTCTTCTCACGATACTCTCTCTTGCCCCCGCAATACTGGTAATGTTGACTTCGTTCACTCGAATCGTTGTCGTCCTTTCCCTTCTGAGACATGCGCTGGGCACGCAGCAGATGCCTGCAAACCAGATTGTCATTGGATTGTCTCTCTTCCTGACCTTTTTCATCATGACTCCTGTCTGGAATGAGGTAAATTCACGGGCGCTTCAGCCGTATATTCATGAGGAAATATCGGCAGAAAGGGCCTTTGAGCTGGCGGAGCAGCCCATAAAAGGGTTTATGCTAAAACAGACCAGAGAGAAGGACATTGCCCTCTTCGTTAAAATTTCAAAAGGTGAAAGACCCAGAAAGCCCGATGAGATCAAACTTCCCGTATTGATACCAGCCTTTGTAATCAGTGAATTAAAGACGGCTTTTCAAATAGGGTTTATGATATACCTCCCTTTTTTGATACTGGATATGGTTGTTGCCGGCGTGCTTTTATCAATGGGAATGATGATGCTTCCGCCTATAATGATAAGTCTGCCGTTCAAGTTGCTCCTTTTTGTGCTGGTTGACGGCTGGAATCTGGTGGTCGGCTCACTGGTTCAAAGTTTTGTGTGACTGCTTACGTAATCAGGCTGAAGGTGGAAGGTTGAAGGATAGAGGAGCATGAGAACGAGGGCCAACCTTGAACCTTGAGCCCTGAACCTTATTAGGAGAGGCACGTATGACTGTTGATCTGGTTATTGGACTGGCAGGGGAAGCTATAAAAGCTACCCTGCTGCTTTCAGCTCCCATGCTTATTGTAGGTCTGGTTGTGGGCCTTATTGTCAGCATCTTTCAGGCCGTAACTCAGATTCAGGAAATGACGTTGACATTTGTTCCCAAAATAGTTGCCGTTTTAGTGGCCCTCATCATCGCGCTTCCCTGGATGATCAATCTCATCGTTACTTATACACAGAATCTCTTTACCAATATTCCGATGTATATCAGGTGAGAGATCAGGGGTCGGGGGTCAGGAAAAAAAGTATGCATTCCCATGCAAGAGCGTGGGAACGAGTCATTCCCGATCCCTGACTCCTGACCCCTGAACCCTTTACGAATTATGCCGCAGATAACCGCAGAACAGATTGAGACTTTTATTTTCGCGTTCCTGAGAGTGAGCGCGATTGTGGCTACCATGCCTGTCTTAGGGAACAGAGAAGTTCCCGTCAGGGTAAAAGGGGGGGTGTCTCTCATGATAGCATTTCTCATCTTTCCTTTTGTTGAACTTCACGCTTTGCCCATTGGACTCCTTCCGTTGTCATTGAAAATGGCCGGAGAAGTTATGATTGGAATTACCATAGGTCTCGCGGGCAGGCTGATTTTTGCCGGGGTGCAATTGGCGGGGCAGCTTGCAGGCTTTCAGATGGGTTTTGCCATTGTAAATGTATTCGATCCCATAACCAGCGCGCAGGTCTCGATTATAGCCCAGCTTCAGTATCTGATTGCCATGCTGATATTTCTTGCCGTTAACGGTCACCACCTCTTTTTATACGCTATTGCGGAGAGCTACAGGATTCTTCCACCTCTCGGGTTTCACTTTTCAGGAGAGTTGACACAGTCAATCGTTGAGCTTTCAAAAGATATTTTTATTATTGCGATTAAGACCGGCGCCCCGGTTATCACTGCGCTTCTGATGACAAGCATCGGGTTTGGCTTGATTGCCAGGACCGTTCCCCAGATCAACATACTTATCGTTGGATTTCCCGTAAAGATAGCTGTGGGGCTTATAGGCATCGGGCTTGCTCTTCCTGTTTTTGCAAGGGTGATGGGCAGCATTTTTCTAAATTTTGGAGGCAAGCTGAGTCTGCTTCTTCGTCTGATGTGAGGATTTTTTGACGCAAGCGTCAGGGGATGGTCAGGGATCAGGGATCGGGGGTCAGGGATCAGAGAACCAGCAACCAGTAACCCAGAACCTTAAACCTTAATTAAATATGACTGAGCAGAATAAAGATCAGGAAAAAACCGAGCAAGCTACTCCCAAGAAACGGGAAGAGGCGAGGAAGAAGGGCCAGGTCGCGAAAAGCCGGGACGTCGCGTCTGTGGCTGTTCTGCTGGCCTGTCTGGTCTTCTTCTGGTTTGGCGCCTCCGGCATGGTCGAAAAGGCGATGTCTCTTACAAGATGGCTTCTCGCTCTGTCCGCTCAGTTCAATGTTGATTGCAATAACATTCAGAGCCTCTCGATCGGCCTTATATATAAAATTTCCGCCCTGCTTTTCCCCCTTTTTTTGACGGCATTTTCCATAGCTCTGCTTGCCAATTACCTTCAGGTGGGTTTTGTGCTTTCCGCAGAATCGGTGCAGCCGAAACTCTCAAAGATTGATCCGATCAAGGGATTTCAGAAACTGTTTTCCATCAGGTCCCTCGTGGAACTGGCAAAGAATATATTCAAAATTTCGATAGTCGGTTTTGTTGTTTATATGACCGCCAGGGGGGAAATAGAAAATTTTATTCCGCTGATGGAGCAGAGTGTGTGGGGAATATTGATTTATATCGGCAGGGTCGCATTCAAGATTGTTCTTATGGTCTGTCTGGCGCTTATAATCCTTGCGATTCTCGATTATATTTATCAGAAGTGGGAATTTGAAAAAAATCTTAAGATGACAAAGCAGGAGGTGAAGGACGAATCCAGGCAGACGGAAGGAGATCCTCTTGTAAAGGCAAGAACAAGGCGTCTCCAGAGAGATATGGCCAGAAAGAGAATGATGGCGAGCGTCCCGGAAGCGGATGTGGTCATAACCAATCCCACCCATCTTGCCGTGGCCCTTCGCTATGATCAGGCAGACATGTTTGCGCCGAAAGTGGTCGCGAAAGGGGCCGGTTTCATAGCTGAGAATATAAAAGATATTGCAAGAAAAAACAACGTGCCCATCGTTAATAACAAGCCGCTGGCACGGGTATTGTATAAGCATGTGGACGTGGACGAAATGATACCGGCAAATCTGTACAGGGCGGTTGCCGAAGTGCTGGCATTTGTTTACAGCAGGAAGAGGGGTTAACAGTTAACGGTTATAGAAACCGGTAGCTGTTCATGGCTTGAAATTTGAAATTGGAAAGTAGAAATTGGGAAGAACAGTACAAAAGCATGAAGGCCACGTTTCGAATTTCGAATTTCTATTTTCTAATTTCAACGTTTCGTGAACGGTTACAGAAACCGTAAGCCGTAAACTGATATTAAATATGGCGAATTCTTACGTTAAAACCGGCAGTTTTGCCGATCTGTTTAAAGGCAGTAACACGGCGATGGCCGCGGGGATAGCAGGTATCCTTCTCGTTATGATGATACCGATGCACCCCTTCGTTCTCGACATTCTCCTCTCCTTCAGCATCACTTTCTCTCTGATTATACTGCTGGTTTCCGTTTACGTCCTGAGACCTCTCGAATTCTCCATTTTTCCGTCCATCCTTTTAACCGCGACACTGCTTCGCCTGTCCCTTAATGTGGCTTCCACACGTCTTATACTTCTCCACGGCAATGAGGGTTCAGGGGCGGCGGGACAGGTCATCAAGGCATTCGGCGCCTTCGTTGTCGGCGGTAACTATGTAGTCGGGTTTATAGTATTTCTGGTGCTCGTTCTGATCAACTTTATTGTGATAACCAAGGGCGCCACGAGGATAGCCGAAGTGACTGCAAGATTCACACTGGACGCGATGCCCGGAAAACAGATGAGCATCGATGCCGATCTCAATGCGGGACTCATCACAGACGCGGAGGCAAGAAGAAGGCGACGCGAGATCGGGCTGGAGTCGGATTTTTATGGCGCAATGGATGGGGCGAGCAAGTTTGTCAGGGGGGATGCGATAGCCGGGATTATTATTGCCATGGTAAATATCCTTGGCGGGTTGATTGTCGGAGTGCTTCAGCAGGGTATGCCGGTGGCGGATGCCGCCCGCACCTATACCCTTCTTACCGTGGGTGACGGGCTGGTAACGCAGATTCCGGCGCTGATTGTGTCGACCGCCGCCGGCATGCTTATTTCCAGATCTACAGCCTCGTCTGATCTGGGCAAGGAAATAAAGGGACAACTCTTTGTCCAACCAAAGGTGATTGCCACGGCTTCGGTTATACTTCTGGTATTTGGTTTGATTCCCGGCATGCCCAGGACACCCTTTCTGCTCCTCTCTCTCGTTTCGGGAGTTATCGCGTATAGAACATTTAAAACATCACAGAGAGTCGAAGAGACGGAAGAAGAACCGCCGGCGGAAGAGACGGCCGAGTCCGTAGAGGCCCTCCTGCCCCTTGATCCCCTTGAACTTGAGATGGGATACAGCCTGGTGCCACTCGTCGATGCCGGGAAGGGCGGAGAATTGCTCGATAGAATAAAGGTCCTGAGGAGGCAGATGGCCGTTGAAATGGGCTTCGTTATGCCTCCCGTGCATATAAGAGACAACCTGCAGATAAAGCCCGGTGAATATACTGTCAAACTGAAGGGTGTTAAAGTGGCCGGTGGAGAAATACAGATGGGTCATTATCTGGCAATAATTGGAGGAGATGATGGCGCAAAGATAACGGGAACGAAAACAAAAGAACCCGCCTTCGGCCTGCCTGCCGTCTGGATAGATGAAAAAGAAAAAGAATCCATCCAGGCGAAGGGTTTTGTTGTCGTCGATCCAGCCACCGTTATTACGACCCATTTGACTGAAATTGTAAAAACGCATGCGGATGAACTGTTGAGCAGACAGGACGTTCAGTCTTTATTAGATAGTCTGGCGGGCAGCCATCCCAAGGTTGTTGAGGAGCTCGTTCCGAATGTCGTTCCGCTCGGCACGCTTCAGAAAGTGCTTCAGAGGCTACTGAGGGAAAGAATTTCCATTCGCGACCTCCTCACAATACTGGAAACACTGGCGGATTACGCGCCTGTGACAAAAAATGTCGACATGTTAACCGGATATACGAGGCAGGCCCTGGCCAGGACGATAACAAGAGATTATAAGGACGCGGACGGGAACATAACTGTTGTCATGGTTTCTCCCGACATTGAGAACATCATTAACAAATCTGTCGAGCATACGGAATATGAATCATTCGTTGCGGCTGATCCCACTCTGATACAGGAAGTTGTAAGCAATCTCCAGAAATTTGTTGAAATCTTTGTTGACAAAGGGCTCCAGCCGGTTGTTCTCTGCTCGCCCAATGTCAGGATATATTTAAGAAAGATACTGGAAAAATTTTTCCCCAATATTATCGTCCTTTCTCACAATGAAATTACCCGTGATGTAAATATCAAATCTCTGGGCATGCTGGTGGCGAAAAATGCAGATTAAAAGATATGAAGCGCTGAGCGCAAATGAGGCTATGGAGAAGATAAAGGCGGATCTGGGCCCGGACGCCATAGTGCTTTCCAGCAAAAGGGTGAATGGGAATCTTGAGGTGGTTGCCGCCAGGGATGATAATTATGAAATCCCGAGAAGACATGAAGCCGGAAAAGGCGAGAAAGAGGGGGCAGACACATTTTCTCTACTCAGATCGGATATTAACGAACTGAAATCCTTCATTGTGGATTTCAAAAGGGAAGGGGGCGTTTATGCCGAGCTGGCTGAATTAAAGGAGACAATGGGCGCCCTGCTTGATGTCCTTGGCGTTCAAGGAAATGGGGAAGTTTCTTCTCCCCTGTCAAAGGTTTATTATCACCTGATTTCGGTCGGCGTATCGAAGGAGCGGGCATGTGCGTTAATAGAGGAATTAAAGAACGATGGCTCGACGGCCGAACCGGAGAATTATCATCATGCCCTGAGCGCCGCTGAGGATGCGATAAAACGATCTATCACGCCTTCTTATAGAGATCTGAAGAAAAAGAGGATTTCCGCCTTTGTCGGCCCCGCCGGCGAGGGGAAAACAACAACCCTGGCAAAGCTGGCCGCCCGTCGTTTATTCGAAGAGAAATTAAATGTGGGTATCATAACCATGGACACATATCGGATAGGCGCGGCGGAACAACTGAAGACATATGCGAACATCATGAATGTTCCCATGGAGATTGCTTCTGAAAAAAAGGAATTTGAGAGGGCTTTGAACAGGTTTGACGATAGAGATGTTATACTGGTGGACACGCCTGGCAAGAGTCGTGGCGATGAAAATTACCTGTTGAAATTAAAGGAGTGTCTTGAGACGGGCAATTCCCTGGAAACGAATCTTGTTTTAAGCATGACGTCAAGCAGGGAGAACATGATGGGTGCCGCTACGAGATTCGGCATTGCAGGTTATAACAACATCATATTTACGAAGCTGGATGATTCAAGAAAATCCGGTTCAATCTACGATGTTATTGACCATGTCGGCAAACCGGTTTTCTACGTTGCTAATGGACAGAATGTCCCCCGGGATTTAAAAAAAATGGATCCCACAAAGCTTGCAAGGCTGATAGTGGGCGGGGTTCAGGGTTCAGGGGTCAGGGGTCAGAGGTTGGAAGTCAGAGGGCAGAGGTCAGAGAAAGAGCAACCAGCAACCAGCAACCCTGAACCTTGAACCCTAAACCCTCATATAAGGAGATAGTGGTGGATCAGGCAGGAGCGTTGAGAGAAATGAAAATGAATATGATGCCCACGGCAATCAGGCAAAAGATGCACAACGGCAATACCCGGGTTATCGCCGTTACCAGCGGTAAGGGGGGCGTCGGGAAAACAAATATAACGGCAAACTTTGCGTATATTCTTTCGAAGATGGGCAAAAGAATTTTGCTGCTCGATGCTGATGCCGGATTGGCCAATATAGATGTAATCCTGGGTATTACTCCAAAATATAACTTGCGCCATGTTCTTCGCGGCGAAAAAACCGTGTCGGAGGCCGTTGTCGAGGGTCCGGGTGGTGTCAGGATCCTGCCGGCAGCCTCGGGAATTCCTGAGATGGTCGAGCTGTCAAAAGGGCAGAAATTTACTCTTCTCGAGGAACTGGAAGGACTGGATGAAGACTTCGATTTTATGCTTATCGATACGGCCGCGGGAATTGCCGGAAATGTCATGTATTTTAATATGGCAGCTAGGGAAATTATTGTGGTTGCTTCACCTGAGCCTACATCTCTGACGGATGCCTATGCCTTAATCAAAGTGCTTTATCAAGGCTACGCGGCAAGACAATTTATGCTGCTTGTCAACATGGTCGGGGATTCAAATGAGGCCGGAGGGGTTTACACGAGATTGAGCAACGCTACGAATCATTTCCTTGATCTTCCAATCGAGTACCTTGGGTATATCCCTAATGATCGGAATGTTCCGAAGGCGGTGAAAAAACAAAGATTGCTGGCGGAGGCCTTTCCTGATTCGAAGGCGACCAAAAGCATGTCTCAAGTTGTCGAAAAGCTGTGCCGGAAACAGCCGGAAGGTTATGAAGACGGCACCATTAAATTTTTTGGCAGGTCGCTGTAAGGTTCAAGGGGTCAGGGTTCGGGGTTCAGGGGTTAGTCCCTTAATCGTAAAGTTCGTGCCTGCCTGTGCGTGTCCGCACGCAGA
>JAGGSD010000383.1 GCA_021159265.1 Syntrophobacterales bacterium
AAGTAACTTGCGGCATAGCTACTCGGGTATCAAACGGCGGGTTGCATTTTTACCATATGGGTAGGAGAGGTTTTAGCCTCCCTTCACGGTTCGACTGAGCTCATCGCAGGCTCGCCGAAGTTTTACACTGAAACTGAGAATCTATAGCAGTATGTAATTATCGGGTTCCCGCTTTCGCGGGAATGACGAATTGACAAGTTTTTGATTTTTTCCGAAACCATCGAATTTGTTACTTGAAAAATATCCTCAAAATATTTTAGTCTTGCAGTAGTAATTTCCCATTACATAACGGGCTCTTGATTTTATCAGTATGGTCGCTGTTGTAGATCCTGCCTGTATTTTACACAGTGGTTATCGTAGGAATATTATGTTTAAAAAACTCAAAGGTATTGAAGAAAGGTATAATGAGCTGGAGGAAATGTTAAGCGATCCCGAGATAGTGAAGAATCGCTTAGAGTTTCAGAAGTGTGCGAAAGAATATGCCGACCTTTCCGATGTAGTACGAAATTTTAGAAAATATGAAAAGACGTGTATGCAGCTTGAGGAGAACCAGGAACTTCTTCGCGAGAGCGATGAAGAGTTAAAAGAATTAATAAAAGAAGAAATTTCTCAACTTCGAGAAGAACGTGAGAATCTGCAAAATAAGTTAAAGATCCTTTTACTTCCAAACGATCCAAATGATGACAGGAATGTCTTTTTAGAAATCAGAGCCGGTACAGGCGGGGAAGAAGCAGGACTTTTCGTTACGGATCTCTTTCGTATGTATGCGCGATATGCGGAGATGTCTGGTTGGAAAGCGGAGGTTGTCAGTTCCAGCCCTTCAGGTGGTGTGGGGGGATTCAAAGAGATCATTATCCTGGTAGAGGGGAAAGGCGCGTATAGTAAATTAAAATATGAGAGCGGTGTTCACCGTGTGCAAAGAGTTCCTGTTACAGAAGCTCAGGGAAGGATACATACCTCTGCGGTGACCGTGGCGGTTCTTCCCGAAGCGGAAGATGTGGAAATCTCTATAGATCCAAACGATCTGAGAATAGATGTTTATCACTCAACGGGGCATGGGGGTCAGAGTGTCAACACGACAGACTCTGCCGTCAGGATTACACATATCCCCACAGGGTTGGTTGTTACATGTCAGGATGAAAAATCGCAACATAAAAACAGGGCAAAGGCTATGAAAGTGCTCCGGGCAAGACTCCTTGATCAAATGAGAGAAGAGCAAAATACACAAATTTCGCAAACAAGAAAAAACCAGGTAGGGAGTGGTGACAGGAGTGAAAGGATAAGAACATATAATTTTCCTCAGGGACGGGTAACTGATCACCGGATTGGTCTTACTCTTTACAATTTAGAAAATATTCTTGCCGGAGACATTCAGAACATCATCGATGCTCTTGTAACCTATTACCAGGCCGAATTGTTAAAGGCCTCTGCTTTTTAAAAAAACCCGACCTTGTCTCATTTCGTAACTCAGGAACTGAATATCACTTAAAAGGCAACCTTATGCAAAGTATTACTGCTGGAGAGTGTTGGAGTAATTTTGTCTGAGATGCCTGTTCCTCATTACTTGATTAACCACGGGAAGGAAATTTTGTATTAAATGAACATTGCTATAATTGGAATATTTCTTGTTGGGATGATTCTTATCGGTCTCTTCAGTATGAAGAAGATCAAGGATACATCAAGTTACTTTGTCGCAGATCGTAACGGCAGCAGTACTGCCGTAACAGGCTCTCTTCTGGCAACGATAATGGGCGGGTCAAGCACTATCGGTATTGCCGGGCTCGGATACTCTAAAGGCCTTGTAGGGGCATGGTGGATGCTTGCTGGAACCATAGGCATGCTGATCCTTTCTTTATGGCTTGCCAAAAAGGTTAGGAATTATGCTGTTTTTACCCTCCCCGAGATCCTGGAAAAGCAATATGGAGGAAATACGACGAAATTCATTGCTTCTCTCCTGATTGCTACGGCATGGCTCGGAATCATTGCGGGACAAATTATTGCCGCGGGAAAGATTTTATCCGTACTTTTCCCGGAACAATTAAATCTGTTGATGACCATGGCAGCATCTGTTTTTATCATTTACACTGTCCTTGGCGGTCAATATTCTATATTGAGGACCGATTTTATACAATCCATCATCATCATTGCGGGGTTACTTACGTGTCTGACAATAAGTGTGTCTGCGGCCGGTGGATTCGCGGCAATGGCGAGAAAACTCCCCGAATCCTATTTTTCATTTCCCGTTTCTGACGCTTTTGGCTGGACTGATCTCATGACATTCCTCCTGTTTGTAGGCACGTCTTACCTTGTCGGCCCCGATATTTATTCAAGGATATTCTGCGCTAAAAGCCCCGAGATTGCCAAAAAATCCATTATGCTGGCTGCGGTTGCAATGATTCCTATAGCCTTTTCCATTGCTTTAATAGGAATAACGGCGCGTGTCATACTGCCGGGAATCCCTGCAGAAAGCGCATTTCCGGCGCTTATCATGAACACCATACCCGCCGGTCTGAATGGGCTGGCAATAGCGGCTCTCCTGGCTGCGGTGATGTCCTCGGCAGACACATGCCTCCTGACGACAAGCACTATTGTTGCGGCGGATGTTATCAACCCTGTCTTTAAATCAACCATTAATGAAAAAGCTCTTCTTGCGATAACAAGAATTGGAGTCATCGTAATCGGGATTATTTCACTCTTGATTGCCCTGAAGTTGAGAGGTGTCATTGCTTCTCTGCTGTTAGGCTATACCGTATACACCGGTGGTCTTGTAATGCCGGTCCTCTTTGGATTTTACAGAAAGAAGTTGCAATTAAATGCTCTGGGAGTTATAGCTGCCATCGCAGGTGGTGGAGTGATGGGGCTGTTTCTGAAACTATCAGGCCACAATGACCTCGCACTCCTGACATTTCCCGTATCCGCTATTCTTCTCTTTGCGGGAAGTTATGCCGCACGCCTTATGGGGAAGAAATGATGAGAGGAAATTTATGTTCATGAAAAATGGTTGGATGTGGGTCGATAATCAAGAAAAACTGAAAATTGCCATGGATAACATACAAGGTTCTTCCTTCATTGGCATTGATACGGAGTATGACTCCTTCAGGTACTTTAAAGAAAAACTCTGCCTCATTCAAATAAATAACGGATCAGCAGCTTACCTTTTTGATCCTTTTGAAAATCTGGATATTTCTTTTTTAGGGGATATTTTTACAGACTCCAAAGCTGTTAAAATTGTACATTCCGGTGATAATGATATACGGATTTTAAGCAGAGATTACAGCTTTCAGTTTAAGAATATCTTTGATACTCAGAGGGCCGCCTCGGTTTTGGGATTAACACATCTTTCTCTCTCAAATGTTGTTTACCATTACCTCGGAATAACATTGAATAAACCCAAAAAAGTGCAGCGGTCACGGTGGGAAGCCCGGCCCCTTACAAAAGAACAGTTGATCTACGCGGTTGAAGACACCATTTATCTGATAGATTTGTATCGCACACTCAAAGACAGGTTGAAAGTAGAAGGACTGGGGAAAAGAGCTCATGAAATCTTCACTGAAGTGGGGGCTGCAAGATGGAAAGAAAAAACTCTTGATCCCGATGGGTATCTGAAAATCAGAGGGTGTCAGGAACTGAATGAAAACCAGCGGCAACGATTAAAAGCGCTGTTTCGCTGGCGTTTTGAAAAGGCGAGAGAAACTAACAGGGCACGATTTATGATTTTATCGGATAATAATCTAATCGATTTATCAAAAAAGAAAATTACCACACTTGACTCATTAACTAAATCGTGTGTCCTTTCTCCCGTAAAATTGAAAGAATCCGGTCCTGAAATATTAAAAGTTTTAAATCAGTGATCGGTGAAGGCATAGGCTATAAAGCTTCCATCATGACTCAGGCTGATATCAACCATCGCCGCCCTGCCTTTGATGGACACTGTTGGAGGTCCCAAACCACAAGACTCTCTGAAACGGCGGATGTCAATATTTGCTATGTCCTGATCAAGATATGAAGATATGGCTTTCTTTGCCAGTTGCCTTACCTTTGATGATGGGCTGTCTGTCGAAAAATGGAAATCATTTCCCCGGCTGATTTTATGCACACCCTGGATAACCGAGTTAATCATTTCCGATTTTCCTGTGATTCCAATGCAATGTACGTAATCCTCATTTATAAAAAGCCTGATAGATACAGGATCATAGGGTGTTTCGACTACCCCGGATATAAAGGATGCTTTCATTATGATACTATCCGGATTGTTCAACTGCACTCCATACCTTCGGGGTACAGAGATGGCTTCAGAGTGTGATTTACGAACGGCCTTGTATGCCGTTTCTTTCCCCGCCCACAGGCTCCATAAAAGTAAATCCGGTTCGCTGCAATTCAAGATTTGTTGTTTTTCGTATGCGCTGAAAACTCGATTAATGAAGCGCGTATCCCGGCTTTTCCCCTTCCCCTGAGGATCGTTCAAGTCCACAATATCGTTGCCTATCAAAATAGTCCTTCTCCATTCGGGCCAGCCGTTTTACAATCTGCTCCGCGCAATCTCTTTGCGCTTTCAGCCCCTTACTCTCGGTATACGGTTCAAATGTTTCTACTTTCATGGTGAAAAGTTCACCAAATCGGGGAATATTACTGTATGTATCCTGTCCATCACCACGCAGGTAGATGCACATAACATGGCAATCGGAACTACTATTTACCAAACGGCCTACTCCATAGGAAAAGTTTTTCGTATCCACACGGCCTGTCCGGGAACGTTTCCCCTCAGGGAAAATAAGCAGACTCTCCCCCTTCTTCAAGAGATAGGCACACTTGTCCATGGTGGATTTTATCTTCTTTCGATCTCCGCCACGACTTACGGGAATACACTTTACCAGGTAACAGATAATTGCCAGAAAAACATTGCTCTGAAAATTTGCACTCTCCGGGAGGTTCCAGGGGAGTATTCTGTAATTAAGCATATAACGATGCAGGGGCGCCATGGCATAAGCCAGAACCACTGAATCTATCATGGTCAGATGATTGGGGCATATCATCCAGGGACCCCTGTGTTTCGCAAGCAGGGATCTGACTTCCTTCCTCGTTTTGCTCAGGTTTCTTACTCTGTACCTCATGAGTTTTATCGCAAGAAAAGTAAGGGGACCGACAACGAAAACCGACAGGCTTCCCAAGATAAACTGCAGGTACAGGAAACATTTTGTTGTCCTTTTCATGGATTGCCTTAGTTCAGCTTCTTCTGTATGACATCCACAGCATCCCCTATGGTCCTGATCTTGTCGGCATCATCATCATCGATTTCAATATCAAATACATCTTCACACTTTATGATAACATCTACCAGCCGTGCGGAATTGACCTTGAGGTCATCGAGGATATGTGTATCTTTTGTCGCGTTTTCCAGCAAAGCCGGGTCCTTAATGTACGGTTTGAGTATATTTACCATCTCTTGAAAAATTTGCTTTTCGTCCATTCTTTATTCTCCTTAATTAAAATAGTTTAAAGTTCCGGTTCTTTCAAATCCATAGAACAATCCCAGGTTTTTGGCTAACGACCCATGAACCGACATTATGTGTCCTTCGCAGGTCTCTCTGGGGTGAACTGCAACTCGAAACTTGAAACTTGCAACCAGAAACCGATTTCATCCTTCCCACTTCTTAAAAATCAGGCAGCTGTTAACATCTCCAAAGCCGAAGCATGCCTTGGCTATGATTTTTAACTCCGGGTATTCCATTACTTTGTGAGGAATCTTATCTGCAAACGCCTCAATTTCAGGATGCACATCTTCACAGTTGACAGATGGATGCAAAAAACCATTATACAACTGCAAGACAACGGCGACACTCTCGATGGCTCCCGCTGCTCCCAGACAGTGACCGATCATCGACTTGGTAGAGTTTATGTGCGGAAAATCCTCAGGCCCTCTATTGAGCGCCCGTGACCAGTTGTTTATCTCCGATGGATCGGCAAACGTTGCCGTCAGGTGGCCGTTGATCGCGTCGATTTCATCAGGGGTGATATTCGCATCGGCCATAGCGCCTTTTATGCAGCGTTGCACCCCCTCCGGATTCGGCGCAGTCATGGAACCGCCGTTCCGTTGTCCCCCGCTATTCACAACCCCACCAAGTATTTCTGCGTAAATTTTCGCGCCCCTGTCAAGGGCTGTTTCCAAATCTTCAAGAACCAATACGGCCCCTCCCGCACCGGGAACAAAGCCGTTTGCCGAGGCGCTCATCGGGCGGGAACCCTTCTCCGGTTGATCGTTGAACTTGCGCGCGATAACACGCATGGAATCGAATCCGCCCCATATATAAGGAGATGCGCCTTCAGATCCACCTGCCAGCATCCGCTTTGCCAGTCCTGCTCGTATCCTCCACATTGCATCCACAATGGCTTCTGTCCCGGTGCTGCAGGCGGAAGAATTTGATGTCACCTTGTTTCCCAAAGCCAGCAGCCCCCCCACACGAGCGCTCGTCCCACTGTTCATGACCTGCTCGACAATCCTGCTTCCCATGCGTCTGACCTTTCCTTCATCGACCATAGGAATAAGTCTTTCCGCAATCGTATCCATACCGCCGATACCACAACCGAGAATAGCGCCTGTGTCCCAGTCCACCTGATCGTTATCATCAGACCATGTAAATCCCGCATCCTGCCACGCATCGACAGCAGACACGGATATATATCCGATATTATCGTTCATGGAAAGGAGCTTTTCGTGGTCGAAATAACTCTTGCGAATATCGTCAAAGTTCTCCGGCATGCCCCCAATCTGGCATGAAAACTTGAGTTCCTGTAGTTTGGGAAAGAATCGGATTCCTGACCGACCCTCGCGCAAGGCCTGTTCAAAATTCTTTAACCCGTGTCCGTTTGGCGCCGTAACGCCCATTCCTGTGATAACAACTCTACTTCTCATTAAATTCGACTCCTTTACCGGTTAAAACCCCGCAACAGACAAATTCTCCGTTTTCTCTTTCTATCCTGACTCTCGTTTTTAAAATTCCTCTGCGAAGATAGATTTTTTCAGCCTTCACAATAACCCTTTCCCCGGGGTTCACAATGTCGTTAAACTCACACTCGTCAACCATGGTGAAAAGTGTTACCAACCGCTTAATTTGATCGGATGATAAGCCTTCCAGCATGAGCAGATATATACCAAAAGCAACAACACCGGTCTGGGCCATCGTTTCAATCAAAATAACCCCGGGTGTAACGGGCTGCCCCGGGAAATGTCCCTTATAGAAGTACTCGTCGTCCCGAAAGCGGTATGTTCCAATAATATGGTCCTCATTCAATTCCAGTATGTTATCGATAAAACGGAACGGTTGCTGTTGAGGAATCAGAAGAAGCACATCTTCAATCGTCTTTTTATCAGCCGCCATAAAGCCCCCCGTTAACGTGAATAACGCTCCCCGTTATATAGCTGCCCCGGCCGGCGAGAAAAGCCACGACATCGGCCACTTCTTCGGGATGACCCATCCGTCCCAGGGGAATGTTTTCAAGAATCTTTTGTTGCACATCATCAGGAAGACTTGTCGTCATGGCTGTATCAATAAATCCCGGAGCTACCGAATTGACAAGAATATTCCTCCCCCACAACTCCTTCGCGAGAGATTTGGTAAAAGCGTCGAGTGCCGCTTTCTCCATAGTGTACGGAATCTGCCCCCCGTTGCCGGTATGTCCCACAACACTGGAAATATTAATAATCCTGCCGCTGTTCCGCCGGAGCATGAAAAGACGCAATATCCGTTTGGTCAGGTACCAGGTACCGCGCAGCATTGCCCGCTGTGAATCAAATTCGCCGATTTTCATCGAATTTATATCGCTGTTAACCGCAATTCCGGCATTGTTAACCAACACGTCCACACGACCTGCTATACTCTTGATAGCTTTTGCCATTTCTTCCACTTCATCCACATCGGCAAGGTCTGCTTTCAGAAGGAAACCATCTTCAATTTGAGACAGAATTTCTTTTGCCTGATCCTCACTTCTCCGATAATGAATACCTGTTTTAAATCCCTCGGCAGAAAGGGCCTTGCAACACGCGGCGCCTATTCCTGTTCCACCACCGGTAACAATGGCAACGGGTTTTAATTCTGAATTTTTAATTTTTAATTCTGGATTATTCATACTTGACAGTTTCGTAAAAAGTCGGATTTCCCCTCCCCTGGTGGGAGGGGATAAAG
>JAGGSD010000371.1 GCA_021159265.1 Syntrophobacterales bacterium
AACTTTTTACAATAGAGTTAATGCTACTTCTGTGGCGTTGATGTTTTGAACATTTGAATATTAGAAATTCGGAATTGTTTCGCATTTAGTGCTTCGAATTTCCAGTTTATCTGGGTTAGGAAGTTGTTCCCCCGTCGGTTATAATTCTTTTTACCCTTTCAAGCTCTTCCGGTGTATCTACCTCAACCGAGTCGTGGAGGGTTTCAACAACTTTTATTTTATAGCCATGCTCCAATGCTCTCAATTGCTCAAGGGCCTCAATCCGTTCCAGATACCCTTCTTTCAACTCTGTAAATGTCATCAGGAAAGATTTCCTGTATGCATATATCCCGTGATGCTTGTAATAGGGAATATCACCTTTTCCATCGCGATCACAGGGAATCGTTGCCCGGGAGAAATATATGGCAAAGTTGTTTTTATCAAATACAACCTTTACCGCATTGGGATGATAAATTTCTTCTTCTTTCTTTATTTTATATATGAGTGTGCAAAAATTTGCAGCCGGATCATCAAGAAGAGGTCCTGCCACTTCATCTATCTGAGAGGGAACGAAGAGTGGTTGGTCCCCCTGAACGTTAACAACTATATCCGAATCGTGCAGATCAAGCCCCGACACGGCCTCTGCAACCCTGTCAGTACCCGATTTATGACTGACAGATGTCATGATAACATTCCCGCCGAATGATTTTACCTTTTCAAATATCCGCTCATCATCCGTTGCCACGGCGACATACGACACCGATTCAGCCTTTAATGCTCCTTCATATACATGCTGTATCATTGGTTTACCGCATATATCGGCTAAGGGTTTTCCTTCAAACCGCGACGATTGATACCTTGCGGGAATTATACATGTTACCATTTTAATACGCCTCGTTGTATATATCCACCGCATCTTCCACTGTCACTTTACGAGGATTGTTTTCAAGGGGTCGTGCTACCGTCATTGCCGCCTTCGCAAGATCAGGGAAATCTTCCTTTTTAATACCCAGCGCTTCCAGCGGAATATCCATATCACAATCCACAATTAAAGCTTCAACCGCGTCCACCGCCATGTCAGCAGCCTCACGAATGGAAAGATCATCAATAACCTCCCCCATTGCTTCTGCCACAACGGCAAATTTTTCCATTGCACCTGGGAGATTATATCTCATAACATAGGGGAGCAGAACGGTATTTGCTACTCCATGAGATATTCCATACTTCCCGCCAAGTGGATATGAAAGAGAATGAACTGCCGTAACCCCGGCATTGGCAAGTCCCAACCCTGCATACAGGCTTCCCAGCAACAGGTTTTCTCTCGCTTTTAGGTTACCTCCATCGTGAACACATGTTCTAAGATCCGATGAGATCAGTCTGATTGCCTCAAGGGAAACCAGTTCACTCAGAGGACTTGAATTGATCGAAGTATATGACTCAATGGCATGACAGAGGGCATCGATACCGGTAGCCGCCGTGACATTTGAGGGAACGCTCAGCGTTAATACCGGATCAAGAAGAGCCAGTTCAGGATATAGCCATGGGCTGTTCATACCTTCTTTCTTCTTCAGGGCTTTCCTGATAAAAACAGATGTAAAGGTAACCTCGCTTCCCGTACCGGCAGTTGTCGGTATCATGATCTTTGGAAGACCGGGACCAGGCACCTTATTCAGGCCCAGATAGTCCTTCGCCCTTCCCTTGTTCGCTGCAATAACTGCCACAGCTTTCGCCACATCCATGGTGCTTCCGCCACCGATTCCCACAACCAGGTCACATTTCTCCTTCAGTGCTATTTTAGCCCCTTCATCGGCCAGGTCCAAGGCAGGCTCTCCTTCGACCCTGTCAAAAAGGATATAACCCATTCCACCACTTTCGAAAAGACCCGACACTCTCTCTTTGAAACCGGTCAAAGAGAGATTTCCATCCAGAACCACAAGCGGTTTGCTTCCTTTGAATTCATCTACATATTCTAACAACTGCTCAAATGCTCCACTGCCAAAAATGATCTTTCTCGCCCCTGTAAAGGAAAAAATATTTTTCATGGTAACCTCACTATTATGCAAATCTTTTTGTACCTATACCATGTAATCTATTCGTTTTCTATAAATTTTGAGACATCTGTCAAATTTTGCCATGTATGATCTTTTTCAGATATTTCTATTGACAAGTTATTATTCAGGTGATATTTGCAGTAGGAAAGAGGTTGCCGATTGCCATATGAACACCATATTTCATACTACTGATGATATAGAAAAGAAAACCCTCCTGATCTTGAAGATTCTAAGCAGTGAACAGAATCCTATAGGGTCTCGAATTCTTTCAAGGTATTTACAGGATTATGGTGTCTCGTTGAGCGAAAGAGCCGTCAGGTATCATCTCAAGTCACTGGATGAACGTGGGCTTACGAGGCTTGCAGGCAGGCATGACGGCAGAGTTATAACAGAAATGGGTGTTGAAGAGATAAGTAGTGCCAGAGTTCACGATAAAGTAGGTCTTGCCATCTCCCGGATAGAAAGCCTCGCATTCAGAACAACATTTGATCCGAAAAAGAGGAAGGGCCTTCTTCCTGTCAACATATCTTTTATACCAAAAGAATATTTCAAGGATGCCTTGGATGCAATGGCCCCTGCTTTTAATGCGGGTATTTACTCCAGCGATCTCGTATCATCCGCCGAAGAAGGAAAAAAACTTGGTGAAATTTTTATTCCGGAAGGCAAGATGGGCTTTGCCACTGTTTGCAGTGTTGCAATCAACGGTGTTCTATTGAAACATGGTATCCCCATGGATTCCAAGTTCGGCGGTATTCTTCAAATAAGAAAAGAAAAGCCCCTGCGCTTCGTGGAGCTCATTTATTATTCGGGATCTTCTCTTGATCCCTCCGAGGCTTTTATCCGTGGGAAGATGACGTCGGTGCGACGGGCCGCTGAAGAGGGTGAGGGGAAAATCCTTGCGAACTTCAGGGAAATACCGGCAACCAGCCGCGGCATTGTTGAAAAACTCGTATCGAATCTCAAAAAGGCCGGAATAAAAGGTGTTCTCTCCATTGGGGAAATGAGCGAACCGATCTGCCAGATACCTGTAGATGTCAACAAGATAGGGATAATTCTCGTTGGAGGGTTGAATCCTGTAGCATGTGTCCAGGAAATGAATATTGAGATAGAAAATCACGCCATGTCCACTGTGATGGATTATGGAAATCTCATTAATTTTTATGAGTTGCTTAGAAAAAAGCAATAGTAGCTGAGCAGTACAGAGTTTATAAAACAAGGAAAAGGAGTAGAGAGTATGCAAGATTTTATGCAAATGTGTGAAGAGTGTAACCCGGGTGAAGTTGAATTTTTACAGGCTGTCAGTGAGGTTGCCGAATCGGTTAAGCGGGTATTGGATAAACATCCCGAATATCGCAAGGCTAAGATACCCGAGCGTATGATAGAACCGGAGCGTATTGTGATTTTTAGAGTGCCCTGGGTTGATGACAAGGGCGAAGTTCAGGTTAACAGGGGCTATCGAATTCAAATGAACAGTGCCATCGGACCTTATAAGGGAGGATTCCGCTTTCATCCATCTGTTAATCTGAGTATCCTCAAGTTTCTGGGCTTCGAACAGGTTTTCAAAAATGCACTGACAACGCTTCCCATGGGTGGCGCGAAAGGTGGTTCCAACTTCGATCCCAAGGGAAAATCAGACAATGAAGTAATGCGGTTCTGCCAAAGTTTCATGTCAGAGATGTTCAGATACATCGGCGCGGATACGGATGTTCCTGCAGGTGATATCGGTGTCGGCGCTCGTGAGATTGGATATCTGTTCGGCATGTACAAAAAGCTGCGAAATGAGTTCACAGGAGTGTTGACCGGAAAAGGTCTCGAATGGGGCGGAAGTCTTATTCGTCCTGAGGCAACCGGTTATGGCTGTGTCTATTTTGCTTCCGAGATGCTTGCCACAAGAAATGACAGCATGGGAGGAAAAACATGCCTCGTATCAGGTTCGGGAAACGTTGCCCAGTATACAGTAGAGAAGATTATCGAACTGGGTGGCAAAGTTGTAACACTTTCCGACTCTTCAGGCTATATCTACGACGAAAGCGGCATCAACCGTGAAAAGCTTGACTATGTCATGTACTTGAAGAATGTAGCAAGGAGTCGTATCAAGGAATATGCTGAAAAATATCCTGAGGCAGTGTATACGCCTGTTGATCCGGCCAGAGAGTATAATCCTCTCTGGAATCATAAGGCCGATTGTGCGTTCCCATGCGCGACACAAAATGAGATTAATGGCAAGGATGCACAGAACCTGGTGAACAATGGCATTCAGTTAGTGGCCGAGGGGGCAAATATGCCGACAATACCTGAAGGAGTCGAAATATTCCTGGATGCAAAAATCCTGTATGGACCAGGCAAGGCGGCCAACGCAGGTGGTGTTTCTGTCTCCGGTCTGGAGATGACCCAGAACAGCATGCGCCTGAGCTGGACGCGGGAGGAAGTGGACAACTATCTTGGCAAAATCATGAAAAGCATCCACAGTGCATGTATGGCTGCTTCGGAAGAATATGGTGCGCCCGGCAACTATGTGATGGGTGCAAACATAGCCGGTTTTACCAAGGTGGCAAAATCTATGTTGGCCCAGGGTGTTGTTTAAATTTTAGCTGTGACAGTTGACAGGAAAAAACATAGTTTGAGCAAAAAATGTCCAGTGACAGGGGCGGCGCTTATCGATGATAAACAGCCGCCCTTTTTTTATTTATAAAAAGATGGTCATACATGGTGCCTGAATGCCGGAGTATCTGTAGGTTTGGGTATGGTAACCACTATTCCCATTCAATTGTGCTGGGCGGCTTTGAACTTATATCATAGACAACGCGATTAACGCCTTTCACCTCATTGATGATCCGCGAGGATATACGCCCTAAAATTTCATAGGGAAGTTTGACCCAATCCGCAGTCATTGCGTCCAGACTCGTCACGGCTCTCAACGCCACAACATTATCATAGGTGCGTTCATCACCCATGACGCCGACACTCTTAACGGGCAACAACACCGCAAAGGATTGCCATACTTCTTCATATTTCTCGTAACGCACCATCTCTTCCTGCATTATCATATCTGCCTTACGAAGTACGGAAAGGCTCTCTTCCGTAATTTCTCCAACAATACGTACTGCCAAACCCGGACCGGGAAAGGGCTGGCGCGAAAGAAGCCTTTCCGGCAGTCCAAGTTCCCTGCCAAGAACCCTTACTTCATCCTTGAAAAGCTCTTTTAAGGGCTCTAGCAACTCGAAGCCGATATCTTCAGGGAGTCCTCCAACATTATGGTGGCTTTTTATCGTGGCCGAAGCCCCTCCAAATGCTGAACGGCTTTCTATAACATCCGGATAGAGAGTGCCCTGCGCAAGGAATCCGGCGCCGCCTGTTTTTTCTGCCTCTTTACGAAATACACGAATAAATTTTTCTCCGATTATCTTCCTTTTTCTCTCCGGATCAACAACTCCCTTTAGTGCATCCAGAAACTCATGCTTTGCATCAACGACGAGAAAATTAAGGGGATAGTCGCCGGTAAATATGGATCGTATCTCATCTGCCTCCCCTTTTCGCAGGAGACCATTGTCCACAAAAATGGACTTCATCTGATCACCGATAGCACGGTTTATAAGCGCCGCCGTGACCGCAGAATCGATACCACCTGAAAGACCGCAGACCACCCTGGAATCGCCAACAAGATTTCTGATTTTACCTACGGATTCATCTATGAATTTGCTCATTGTCCAGCCGCCTTTGCAGCCTGCAATACGGAACAGAAAATTTCGCAGTATATCTTTGCCCCTCGGTGTGTGAACCACCTCAGGATGAAACTGGATCCCATATATTTTTTTATTATCGTTACCCATTGCCGATATGGAACATGCAGGTGTGCCTGCTAAAACTTTAAATCCTTCCGGCATTTTTACCACATGATCCCCGTGACTCATCCAGACATCAAGATTATATTCCATATCACTGAAAATGCCGGTGTGGTTGACCACTTCAATCTCGGCAGGTCCATACTCACCGTTTTCCCCTTTTTCGACCGTTCCGCCCAGCATCTTTGATAATAGCTGCATCCCGTAGCAAATGCCCAGTACCGGAACATTAATATCCAATAATGCTGGATCCATCTCCGGATGCCCCGGTTCGAGAACAGAAGCAGGACTACCCGACAGCACCACCGCCGCAGGTCCAATCCTCAGCAACTCATCACGTGAAATATCAGGCATTACTATCTCACAATAAACTCCAAGCTCGCGTATTCTCCTGGCAATAAGCTGAGAAGTCTGTGATCCAAAATCAAAAACTACCGCTATTTCTCTCATTCGTTATAACCCTTTATTCTCAACGTCTATATTTCTTGACAGTTTCGTAAAAACTCGAATTTCTACCCTTTTTGTCATTCCCGCGGAAGCGGGAATCCAGTTTTTTTAAATGCTTAGCTATTTATGGATTCCGGCTTTCGTCTGTCTGCCGTGCAGGCGGCACAGGCAGGCGACGCACAGGCAGGCTTGATCTTGAACGAAAATCCTCATAAATCAACAGAGTCATTTATTTCTCACCATTTTTCCAATCAATAGAAAATTGCTCCTTATCGAAATTCGCAGGAATTGCCGTAGGGTAATCCCCCGTAAAACATGCAGTGCAGCATGAATTACCGTCATTTACGGCATTGAGCATTCCTTTTACAGACAAATATTCCAGTGAATCAGCTTCAATATACTTGCGAATTTCCTCTACAGAATGGGATGAAGCAATGAGTTCCTTATCCGTTGCTATGTCAATCCCGTAGAAACAGGGAAATCGAACAGGGGGAGAACTCACTCGCACATGAACCTCAGTCGCCCCGGCGCTCCGTATAAGATGGATCAACTGCCTCATTGTTGTGCCGCGCACTATGGAATCTTCCATTACAACTACTTTTTTCCCCTGCAATATACCGGAAACGGGGTTAAACTTCACCCTGACATCCAGGTCTCTTTTATCCTGATGGGGGGCGATAAAGGTCCTTCCCACATAATGGTTTCGTATAAGACCTATCTCAAAACGCAGGTTCGATGCCTGTGCATATCCCAACGCGGCAGTATTGGCAGAATCAGGAACGGGAATAATGATATCAGCATCGCACGGCGCTTCTTCTGCAAGCTTTTTCCCAAGTTGTCTTCTGACCTTGTCAACCTTTTCACCAAAAATAATACTATCCGGTCTGGAAAAATAAATGTATTCAAATATACAGGAGGCCTTTCTCCGTCCAGCCGGCAGACTTGTGGATTTTATGCCTTCTCCATCAATAATCACAACTTCTCCCGGATCAATGCTGCGAAGATATTCAGCACCTATAATATCAAGCGCGCATGATTCAGATGCCAAAATCGTGGCATCCCCCAACTTGCCGAGACACAGCGGCCTGAACCCGTACGGATCACGAGCCCCAATCAGTTTTGAAGGCGTAAGAAAAACGAAAGAGTATGCCCCATCAAGCTGGAGTAAGGATTCTGTAATTATATCTTCTATTGATCTTTTTTTTGATCTCGCCATTAAATGGAGCACGATCTCGGTATCTGATGTGGTCTGAAAAATCGATCCCTTCTCTTCCATCAAATTGCGAAGTTCGGAGGCATTGACCAGGTTCCCGTTATGTGCGGCGGCAATTTGTCCATTCTTAAACTGTATAAGCATGGGCTGTGCGTTCTCTAATTTGGATGAACCGGTAGTTGAATATCTGTTGTGACCTATTGCGGATGCACCGGCTAGTTGGGGCATTACACGGGGATCTGAAAAAACGGACCACACCAGACCCATCCCCTTATGAAGAGATATTTTATCACCATTCGAGGCTGCAATTCCCGCACTCTCCTGGCCCCTGTGCTGCAGAGCATACAGACCCAGATATGTTTTCTCGGCGGCCCTGTCATCACCGAAAATTCCAAAAACACCACAAAAGTCTCGAGGACGATCAAAAAGATTATGAGACAATGAAATCTCCTTTAACCCGTATTTTATGGTAAATATCTACTATACTAATGCGGCAAATCCGCAAGGGTCAAGCAATGAGCAATGAGGGCTGAGGGCTAAAGGTTTTTCGTAACCGTTCACGGGTTCAAGGTTCCATTCTTGTCCCCGGACTGCATTTGGGATACGTATTTACGAG
>JAGGSD010000247.1 GCA_021159265.1 Syntrophobacterales bacterium
TGCCCCCATCGGCCTTAAACATGCTTTGTAAAAGTTACTTTCCATTATAATGCCGTAAAACGGCATAGCGGAGCTTTTTACGAAACTGTCAACTTTAAATCCGTCAAAAACGGTTCACTTTTAATTCTTAAATGACATTTTTAAGTTTTTGCTTGACAAAAATTGCCGCTGATAGTAAAGAACAAAAAAAGAAGGAAAAATTTCTCTTATATAATATTACGGAAGGAATTTTTTCACCATGCCGATTGATCTCCTACTCTCAGAAAAAAGGAATTACCTCACCGCGACCCAGCAGCGGGCATTAAAATACATCACGGAAAATTATGAGGATGCCGTTTTCCTGACAGCATCGAGTTTGTCACGGCGCATAGGTGTCAGTGAAGCTACCATGGTGCGGCTTGCCCAGGCCCTTGGATTTCACGGTTTCCGGGGAATGCAGAGAATGTTGCGGAAGAATTTCCAGAATCGGCTCTCCACCGATGCGCGACTTGAGCAAGCTGTTAAACATGCCAAAACCGATGAGGATATTCTGGTAAAAGTTGTACAGGAAGACATCCGCAATCTTACTCAAACCCTCGAATCCCTTTCAATCGAGACCTTTCATCAGGCGGTCACAGAAATGGCAACCGCCAGGAAGATTTTTGTTGTCGGATTAAAGGGCAGTCACTCAGCCGCAGTAGTACTTGCAAGATATCTCAGCTTCTTAAGGGAGGGGATATTTCTGTTAAAACCGGGATATGGGGATATCTGGGATTCATTTCACGACGTTGGCGTGAAAGATTTAGTAATTGGCATCAGTTTCCCTCGATATCCCCGGCTCACAGTAGAGGCCCTGGCGTACGCCAACGATCAGGGAGCCAGAGTGGGGGCAATTACAGATTCGCTGTTTTCTCCTCTCGCGGATCACGCTCATTGGGTGCTTCCGGTTAAGCATCAGCTGGATTCCTTTATAGAGTCGTATACCGCCGTTATGAGTCTGATTAATGCGCTGCTCACGGCCCTGAGCATTCGAAATCCACGGGAAACATTGAAGGCTCTGAAAAAACGGGAAACTCTCTGGAAGGGGAAAAACGTCTACTGGGCGACGCGAACAGAGAGGGGCAGAGGACAGAAAATGATATCTTGAAAATCTATTCAGGAAGGAGGTGAGAGTGAGTATAGGAAATTAGTATTTATAAATTATTTGGTTCTAAGGAGAAAACTTGATTAAAAAAAGGAGGACAAGATGAAAAAAGCATTGTACGCAGTTTTGGTAATTTGCCTGGCTGTTGGTCTGGTTTTTGCCGGTCCGGCTGTAGCCAAGAAGGTATTTCTGACCATAGGAACCGGAAGTCCGGGTGGCTGCTATTACCCCCTTGGCGGTGGTATGTCTGTCATTATCCAGAAAACTATCGACGGGGTCAGGTGCGCGGCCGAGTCAACGGGCGCATCGGTGGAAAACAGCCGTTTGGTGGGTATTGGAGACACCGATATGGGAATGGCAATGGGGAGTGTTGCCTATAAGGCAACCAAGGGGCTGAAGCCCTTTAAAAAGAAATATCCCCTTGTGGCTCTGTTTCAGATGTATCCGGCACCGGAGCATATTGTGACTACCAAACAGTCCGGAATCAAAACAATAGCCGACTTGAAGGGAAAGAAAGTCTCTATTGATGTTCCGGGAAGCGGTTGCTCAACCGTGGCCAAGGCTATTCTGAAGGCGGCCGGTTTTGATCTTAAAAAAGACCTGAAACTTGCCAACCTTTCCCAGTCGGAATCTGTCCAGGCCCTGAAGGACGGAGTTGTCGATGCCTGTTTCTTCAATTTTGCCTATCCCGCGTCCGCGGTGATGGATCTTGCCGCTACCAGGGATATTGTTATGGTTCCCGTCAGCAATAAGCTTGCCGACAAGGTTGTTAAAGAGAATCCTTACTATCTTAAAGTAACCATTCCCAAGGGAAGCTATGATGACGTTGATTACGATGTTCTCTGCATCGGTGACTCCAACGTGATGGTTGCCAACAAAGATATGCCTGACGATATCGCCTACAAGATCGTCAAGGCGATTTACACCAACGTAAAAGAGGGCAAATACGCCCTTATCAACATTCATCCGATTGCCGCTCAGTTGACACCCGCAAACGCGGTTAACAGCCCGATAGCACTTCACCCGGGTGCGGCAAAATACTTCAAGGAAGTAATGAAATAAAAACCAACAGCCCGGCCGGCAACATTACCGGCCGGGCACTTGTACCTATGCCCTTGAGAATTATATATATCCTGTTTTTGCTGATCCAGTTGTTGAATATCCCTGCCTTTGCGGCAGAAAAAAACGATCTGTATCTTCAAGTGGTGGGACAGCCTGAGGGCAAGGTCCTGCTGGAATTTCAGGTTGGTGCTGGAGATCTTTTTTATATCGATTATGTCCATTCTTCTGATCACACCCCGGTTCATGACATTTTTCGAATAGATAAGGGTGGGATCGTTCTTATTGAGGAAGATTTCGACTGGTACGGTTCAGGCCTGGAATCTCTCTCAAATGCCGGAGCGAGGGTTTCCCTTTTGGGGGATAAGACGAGGGTCTTTCTGCGCCGGAAATGTCCCAGGTTTCTGCTTCGCGTGGGAAGGGTGGCTGGCCATGTTATTACATACAAAGACAGTCGGATCCCGCTGCTGTCCATTGCCAGGGGAGGGGATTCGGTATGGATTCGTCTGGTGAAAAAAGAGAGGGGAAAGTGAGTATGGAAGAAAAAAGAGACAAGATCATGGATCCGTCGCTTGAGGAGGAAATCAGCGTTGCGGAGGGCGCCGCACAGGAAGTTTTAGAGAAGCTTGAAAAAAAAAGGATGTATACAGACACCGCTGGTCTGGCAATTACAATTATTGCCGTAGCGGCCTCCTGCTATCATCTGGTCTATGCCTATCTTCACCCGTTCTTTGCCCTTGACCACAGGGCGATACACTGGATGCTGATGTCTGTCCTGCTCTTTGCCCTCTACCCTTTTTCCCAAAAAAGATCTCCAAAAAACAGGATGTCTGCTCTTGACTGGATCTTCCTGGTTGCTTCTGTTGGCATATGTGTATGGATATTTATTTATTCAGGACCGATATTGAATCGTGCAGGCACGTTTTTGCCTATTGATGTGGCAATGGGAACCATTCTTATAATATTGGTGCTGGAGGCGACGAGAAGAACAACGGGACCGGCCGTTTCGCTTATTGCAATCATTTTTATATGTTATGCGCTCTTTGGTCCCTATCTGCCCGATTTTATTTGCCATAAGGGGTACAGTATCAAGAGGCTGTCCACCTACCTGGCACTTTCTACGGACGGGGTGTTCGGCGTTCCCCTCGGGGTCTCCGCAAACTTTATCCTACTGTTCATCCTTTACGGCGCCCTTTTGAGGAAGACAGGAGCGGGACAGTTCTTTACGGACGTCGCCTTCGCTCTGACGGGTTGGTCAAGAGGCGGCCCAGCAAAGGCAGCCGTTGCTTCCAGTACATTTTTTGGAATGATATCCGGGAGCTCCGTGGCAAATACTGTGACAACCGGGTCTTTCACAATACCCCTCATGAAGAGAACGGGTTATCCAGGGTACTTTGCCGCGGGTGTTGAGGCATCCTCGTCAACCATGGGACAGATTATGCCTCCAATTATGGGAGCTGCTGCTTTTATTATGGCCGAGTTTTTATCCATTCCATACTACAAGGTATGCATTGCTGCTGCGATACCTGCGTCCCTTGCCTTTTTTTCAACTTTCATGCAGGTGCACTTCAGGGCTGTTTCAATGGGTCTGGCGGGTCTGCCAAGGGCGGATCTGCCAAAAATCGGGAAGGCCTTTGCCGAGGGATGGCATCATGTCTTTTCGATTTTTCTTCTTATCTATTTCCTTATGAGGAATTTCTCCCCGGAAAGAGCAGTGTTCTGGGCGATTGTCGCGACTGTTGGGTCCTCGTTCATCATGAATGTCATCAGAAAGAAATCTGCCAGGGAATTTGGAATGTTGATCCTGGAGGGTTTAAAAGAGGGCGCTACGGGGGCCGTCGAAGTAGCCGCCGCCTGCGCCGCGGCCGGTATCATCATAGGCTGCATCACGATGTCGGGTCTGGGAATCAAATTTTCCTCTCTCATTGTTGACGCATCAATGGGACATCTCTATCTGGCGTTGCCCTTTACCATGATTGCCTGTGTCTTTCTTGGTATGGGAGTTCCCACCACCGCCCAGTATATTATCATTTCGTCCCTTGTCTCGCCCGCTCTTATCCAGATGGGGGTACTGCCTATTGCCGCCCATCTCTTCATCCTGTATTACGGCACGAGGGCCGACATCACGCCGCCGGTGGCGTTAGCCGCTTACGCCGGAGCGGGAATCGCCAAATCCGATCCCTGGAAGACAGGTGTAAACGCATTCCAGCTTGGCATAGCGGGATTTATCATTCCCTTTATGTTTGTTTACGCGCCCGAGTTACTGTTGATTGGAAGCCCTTGGGCTATCCTGACGAGTTTTCTTACGGCGGCTTTCGGAATTGTGTGTCTCGCAGCCGGTGTTCAGGCCTGTTTGCTTATCAAGGCGAAATGGTACGAGGTTGTTATATTCCTGATAGTAGCGTTTCTTATGATAAAGCCCGGCCTGGTGACGGATGGAGCAGGTTTTGCGCTGTTCGCCTTGGTCTTCATCTCGCAGTGGCTGAGGAAAAAGCGCGGGATAGCGCCAACAGCCGCTGCATAAAGAAGGGTTCGAGGGGTCAAGTGAAGGAATGTCAGGGCGCTGATAAAGTCTTCAGGGAACAAGCCCTTGAATCCTTGAACCCTTTTCTCCAGCTGAATTGGAGGAGAACCAGAACAACTAAGAAATCGAAGGGAGAAAGTATATTATGGAAAGATCATTGGAAAAGGTTTTTAACCCTGGGTCGATTGCTGTCATAGGAGCCTCCGAGGTCCCGGGGAAGGCCGCCGAGAGGAGGACGAGGAGCCTTATTCAGGGGGGCTACAAGGGGAACATTTACCTTGTAAACCCGAAGAGAGACAAGCTCTTCGGGATGAAGGCCTATCACAGCATCACGGAAGTCGATAAGGAAATAGATCTAGTTATGATTATCGTTGCACCCAGATTTCTTGCTTCTGCCGTGGCGGACAGCGTAAAAATGGGGGCGAAGGGGATTATCATTATTACCGCAGGTCTCGGAGAGACCGGTGAAGAGGGAAAAAAGATCGAGGCCGAGATTTTGAGTGAGGCGGCAAAGACAGGGGCCTATGTCATCGGTCCTAATTGCAGCGGCATGTTCAACGCCTCGGCAGATATCAATATGTTAGGCATTCCTACTATCAATAAGGGCTCGATTTCGGTTCTTACACAGAGCGGCAATGTGATCGATTCATTAACTCATTTCGCCACAATAAAAGGGTGTGGCTTTAACAAAATGATCAATGTCGGCAATGCCGTGGGAGTTCAATTACATGAGTACATTACTTACCTGAAAGATGACCCTGATACAAAGGTCATCGCGACCTACCTCGAAGGCATCAAAGGGGGGCATGAGCTGGTCAGGGTTGCCCGGGACGCGGCAAAGACAAAACCGATTATTGCCCTTAAAGTGGGGAAATCGAGTGCCGGGGCAAGGGCCGCCGCCTCTCATACGGGTTCGCTAGCTGGTGATGACATAATCCTTGATGCCGCCTTCAGGCAGGCGGGCATTGTGAGGGTGTCCAACGCGGATGAACTGGTCGATATGGCTGCTGTATTTTCCAATTGTCCCATCCCGAAGGGGAACAGACTGGTTATCATGTCAGAGGGTGGCGGCGATAACTCCATAGCGGCGGACAATGCCGAGAAGTACGAAATGCAGGTTCCCATCCTCAGCGAGGAAACCCAGGAAAAAATGATACCCATTCTTCTTGCGGGGATGCCCGCTCATAACCCAATTGATTATGGCGGAACAGCGGAAGAGAATCCGGATGTTATTACTCAGTGTGTCAAAACATGCATGGAGGATGATCAGGTTGATGGAATCTTGATAACCGGTTTCTTTGGAGGTTTCTTTGATATAATAGCTCCTCATATTGCGGCTCTGGAAGAACAGACAGCAAAAGATCTGGCCGATCTGGTTAAAAAATATAAGAAACCACTTATTGTGAATACCAGTTATGCCAGAGATCCCATTAAATCTCTCGGCATACTGAAGGAAGCCGGGATTCCGGTAATTGAATCTTCCGACAGGGCCGCACAGTGCATGAGCGCGCTGATGCATTTTGCCGTCAATCAGAAAAAAATCAAAGAGATGCACATTCCCGAGGAAAAGGTTGTGGAACGGGCAGGAGTCAAAGAACTCTTCAGGAAGGTGACGGCTGAGTCAAGACACAATCTTCTTGAGACGGAGTCAAGAGAGTTGCTCAGCGAATATGGTGTTTCCCTTCCGGCTGCGGAACTGGCAAAAACCCCTGTGGAAGCGGTAGAGGCGGCTGACAGACTGGGGTATCCTCTGGCAATGAAGGTAGTAAGCCCCGACATTCTTCACAAATCGGACGCGGGAGGAATTAAGCTGAATCTTTCGAACGCGAATCAGGTAAGGGCGGCATTTGAAGTGATTATGAAGAATGCCGGGAAGGTCGCTCCGCGGGAAAACATCGTAGGAACACTGCTTTCACCGATGGTTCCCCCGGGACAGGAATGTATTATCGGGATGATCCGGGATGCTCAGTTCGGCCCGGTTATTATGTTCGGTCTGGGAGGAATATTTGTGGAGGTGCTGAAAGATGTTTCCTTCAGGGTAGCCCCCCTAGCTGATGAAGATATAGATGAGATGATCAGAGAGATAAAAGGTTACAAAATTCTGACCGGTGTGAGAGGGGAAAAAGCGAAGGATATTGAGGCAATAAAGGGTGTCTTGGCGAAACTGTCCGAGATCGTAATCGACAATCCGGAGATCAACGAGCTTGATCTTAATCCGGTGATTGTCCATGAAAAGGGTTTATCCATTGTAGATTCAAGGGTGTTGATTGGATGATTATTATAATCAAATAAGGGAGGCAAAAAATGGAATTTGAATGCATAATTTATGAAAAAGGGGATAGCATTGCGACAATTAAACTAAACAGGCCAAAGGTTATGAATGCCATGAACAAACAACTGTGGCTTGATTTTCAGGTGGCGCTGGAAGATGCGAAGACCGATTCCGAAATAAAAGTCTTGATTATTACGGGAGAAGGGAGAGCCTTTTCCACGGGAGCGGACTTGAAGGATTCAAAAGACAGAAGCCTGGAGGATTATCGGGATTATCTGGTTGAGCTGCAGGAGACATCAAGAAAGATTATCAGGTTTGAGAAACCGACCATAGCGGCTATCAACGGGTATGCCCTTGGTTCCGGATATGAACTGGGGCTCGCGTGCGATGTTAGAATTGCCGCTGAAGAAGCAAAGATAGGTTCTCCCGAGGCCAGGGTCACGTCCTCTGTCACGGGGGGCGCAATGAGACTTGTGCAGGATCTGATAGGTCCGGGTAAGGCCAAGGAGCTCCTCTTTACGGCCGAGTATATAGATGGCAAAGAGGCCGAAAGGATAGGACTTGTCAATAAGGCGGTCCCACTTGACCAGCTGATGGATGAGACGATGGAAATGGCAAAAAAGATGGCGGCCAATTCTTCATTCTCCATCAAGATGATCAAGAGGGGTCTCAATATGGCGCGTGGTGAGGTGAGCCTCGAGGCGCTTATGGAGTATGAAATCGAAGCATGTCTGGCGTGTGTTTCCTCAAAGGAGAGACAGGGCTCTCTCAAGGATTTCGAAGACAGGAAGAGATAACAGGACTACGTCATTCTCAACCGAAAGTAACAATAATCGATGCACAATTAAATAATAGTGATTTTTAGTGTCCCTCTCGGGGATGTGGAAACCCCTCGCCTTCAGGTGAAGAAAAGGTTGTAATTGTCGCATTATGTGACTTTACAAACTTGGAACACATACTAAGACGGACTTGAAAGTTCACCTGATATGGATCTCGAAATACCTAACCCAGATAAACTGGAAATTCGAAATACGAAGCACTAAATGCGAAACAAATCCGAATTTCTAATATTCAAATGTTCAAAACATCAACGCCACAGAAGT
>JAGGSD010000312.1 GCA_021159265.1 Syntrophobacterales bacterium
TCCAACAATAAATGCCTCTAAAGCCTTTGCCCAGTCAACCAACTTGCACACCTCCCTGATGCGGACAAGCCGCAAAATTTTAAATCCTGGATGTTAAATTAAGGGGAAACTCCGACGTCTGTAAACATGAAAGGCAATTACTATGCCACTTGTCCGCATCAACAGGGATGGCAATTCAGGTGTGTTGATATTGCAGGGATAAATAAAAATTGGGTAAAAAAGATTGGGTAAAAAGATATGAGAGGTAAAAGCAAAAAATTGCAGAATTGCAAAACCCAGTATCTAGACCAGGGCTGTAAGGGTAATTACACTAATGTAATCAAGATGATATGAAGGATTGGCATTTTTGCTAAACGATTTGCAATTTTGCGGTTTTTAATTTTCTATAGATAGTGGCCTGATCTACCTTCAGGTAATCGGCAGCATGTTGGACACTGCCATATCTGTCGATAGCGTCCTTAATCAAATTTACTTCATACTGATGAACTGCCTTTTTTAAGGGGACATCCTGACCAATGGGAAAACTCTGAAAACCATGGCACAGATTATCAGGCAGATCATTTATCACAATCTCTTCATGGGGGGTTACTACCACCAGTCTTTCAACAATATTGCTCAATTCCCGAACGTTTCCTGGCCACTCATAACAAATCAGACGGTCAACAACATTTCTGTTAAAATAAACATTCTTTCCATGTTTACGGTTGAACTTCTGCAAATAAAAGTTAAGCAAATGAAGTATATCATCCCGTCTTTCCCTCAACGGAGGGATGTGAACAGGAACTACATTAAGACGAAAATATAAGTCCTCTCTGAAAGTGCCTTCTTTCACCATCTTTTCGAGATCCCGATTGGTTATGGAAATCAAACGGACATTTATCTTCTTGGATTTTCTACTGCCGACAGGGGTTATTTCAAAGTCCTGGAGGACTCTCAATAATTTTACCTGAAGGTTTAACGGGAGCTCCCCTATCTCATCCAGAACTATGGTTCCTCCTTCTGCCGTTTCAAAGAGACCCGGTTTTCCACGGCGATCCGCCCCCGTAAAGGTGCCACCCTCATACCCGAACAACTCAGTTTCCAAAAGATTCTCCGGTATGGCGCTGCAATTAACCTCCAGGAACAATCCATCGGAAACCCTGTTACTGTTTTCATGAATGAATTTTGCCACGACCCCCTTGCCGACTCCCGTCTCACCGGTTATGAGAACCGGGATATCTGCACATGCAACCCGTGTGGCGAGTTCCAATACTTCTTTCATACGTTTGGACTCACCTATGATATCCTCATGTTCAAAGAGACGTGCCTTGAGCTTTTCTATTTTATTCTGATATTGCTCGGTTAACTCTTTAGACTCTTCGAGCTGCCTGGATAATCTCCTCATTTCGGTCAAATCCCGTACATTGGTTACAACCATAATGATGTTCCCTTCGTCATCAAATACGGGATTGCCGGAAGCAAGGATTTGCCTGCCGCTTGGCACGCTGAGCTGAGTTGTCACGGGTTTCCTTTCCTTGAGAACCATGGTAGTAGCTGTCCTGGAAAAATATCCCTCCCTCTCCAGATCGTACATGTTCCTTCCAACAACATCACTTGCACTCAATCCTGATATTTTCTCCCATGATGAATTCACACGCAGGGTATTTGCCTGACCATCGGTAACGTATAATCCATCGTAAGATGATTCAAAAATTACATCCATTTTCTTGAGCATATTCTGATAACTCGAAAGCTCAGGCATAAGCTTTTCCACCTTTGAGATTTCTTGAAAGATACTCAAAACACCAATATTTTCCCCATCACTTGTTATGGGAGTTCGGGTTGAAATTATCAGCTGATCATCTATCTTAAATTTCTTTCCCAGTTCAGGTTCTCCAGTGTTCATGATTTTCCTGAAAGCTTTCCATCCACTTTTACTGATAGATGAAAAATGTGTTCCTTCCAGTTTTTCCTTGCTCGTGTTTAGTATTTTTTTCCCTGTCGTGTTAATAAAAATGATGATTCCTTCACGATCTACAACCAGGATACCGCTATTGGAAGAGTTTAAAACGGATCTAACAAAATCCTCGTTACCCATGCATAATTTTCCCATTGATTACACAAGCCCTCACTTAATGTTATTTGCACCGCAACCTGCCTGAAGATAAAGTTGACTATTTAGAACAATTTTTCAGAGAGATTTTAAATCTCTAAGTATATTTAGTTTTTTATCATCATCGATTTTCGCGCAGCTTTAACCGTTACCCAAATATAAGATTTTGACGATCATTTGAATCTCAGGTTAAGATCTGCACCATTCATCTATGACTCTGTTGATTTAAGGTTTTTTCGCCCAATTTCTGCGTTATGCTCAAAAAATAATCCTCGGAATATCAACTAAATGCCTGCGGCCTTCGGCGAGCCTTTGGCGTGAGCTCAGTCGAACGCTCAGTTCGAACCGTTATTTTTTCGCATGCCCTGTCTGCGTGCAATGCACAGGCAGGCAGTTACTGAGAATAAAGACTCTAGATAACCCTGAGTATGTTCTGTTTCACAAAAAGTCAACATCTGTTTTCACACATGGCATATCATAACATTGGTACTTCTCTTGTGAAAATTGATGCACTCGTAAAAAGCTCCACTATACCGACATGTCGGCATCATAATAGAAAGTAACTTGGGGCATAGCTACTCGGGTATCAAACGGCGGGTTGCATTTTTACCGTATGTGTAAGGGAGGTTTTAACCTCCCTTCACAATTCGGCTGAGCGTTCGATGGACTGACGGGCGACTAAAATCGCCCCTGCTCCCGCTATTTTGATAAATGTTAAGTAATATGAAATAGTTGTAGTATATTTGTAAATCTAAGTTACTTGAAAATCGAAAATACCGTCATTGCGAGCGGAGCGAAGCAATCTCACATATTGTAACTACTTATATTTATTAGATTGCTTCGTCGCTGCGCTCCTCGCAATGACTCGGTGAATGACTTTTTACGAGTGCATCGGATATGATATTTTTTAGCACGAAAACACGAAAAAGAAAATTTAATTTCGTGCTTTTTTCTTCCTTCGACAGGCCTTTGGCGTGAGCTCAGCCTTCGGCGAGCTCAGTCGAACCGTCGAACGCTCAGGATGACTTATAGTGAGCTTGCCGGACTATTTTTTCGTGGTTTCGCGATTGTTTTTAATTCTTTTGTCATTTTTGCCTGTCTGCGTGATCTGCAGATTAAAACTTCTTGACTCACTTTTTTTCTCGTAATAGCATTAATTCAATTTTTAATTTTGGATTAAAAAACGTAAATGCATATCATAAGGCGATACCGGATTACGGGAATTATAGGATTAGCCCCTTAATCCTTTTGTCCTTAGCCGTGCAAAAAATGTCGTAGTTGAAAATAAAGGAGAACAGAATTGATCAAAAGGTATTCGAGAGAAGAAATGGCTTCCATATGGAGCCCGGAGAACAGGTTTCAGAAGTGGCTTGATATTGAAGTTCTTGTGTGTGAAGCCCTTGCCAATTTAGGGAAAATACCTGTCGAGTCCTTCAACAACATAGCTGCAAACGCCGGTTTTGATACAGGCAGAATTGAAGAGATAGAAAAGACCGTTAAACATGATGTAATTGCATTTTTGACATCCGTTTCGGAAAAGGTGGGGGAAGATGCGAGGTATATCCACATGGGTCTGACGTCATCGGATATTCTTGATACATCCCTTGCCGTACTTTTAAAAGAAGCCTCTGATCTCATTATCCGGGACATTGAGCATTTGTTGACCGTCCTGAGAAAAAAGGCTTTTCAGTACAAAGATACCCTGATGATAGGTAGATCCCATGGAATACACGCTGAGCCCATTACGTTTGGTTTGAAAATGGCTCTCTGGTATCAGGAAATGGCAAGAAACAGGGAAAGGATGATCAGGGCAAAAGATGCGATCAGCTACGGAAAGATATCCGGGGCCGTTGGCACCTTTTCTTTTATAGATCCCTTCGTGGAGGAATATGTTTGCGGGAAACTCGGACTGAAGCCTGCTCCTGTTTCAACACAGATTGTTCAGAGGGACAGACATGCAGAATATTTTTCAACCTTGGCGATTATTGCATCTTCCATAGATAAGTTTGCCACAGAGATCAGACTTTTACAGAGGACTGAGGTGAGAGAAGTAGAGGAATTCTTTTCGCCCGGCCAGAAGGGGTCATCGGCCATGCCGCACAAACGTAATCCTGTCCTTTCGGAAAATCTTTCCGGCCTTGGGCGCCTTGTAAGATCCCATGCCATGTCATCACTGGAGGATGTTGCCCTGTGGCATGAGAGGGATATCAGCCATTCGTCTGTTGAAAGAGTTATCGCTCCCGATGCCACGATACTTCTTGATTTTATGTTAAATCGATTTACAGGAATAATGGAGCAACTTTTAGTCTATCCCGACAGGATGCTTTCGAATCTAAACATGACCAGGGGCCTGATTTTTTCCCAGATGGTTTTACTGAAACTGATAGAGAAGGGGATGTCCAGAGAAAATGCCTATGCTGTTGTGCAGACAAATGCCATGAAATCATGGGAGGAAGGAGTCGAATTTAAGAAGCTGCTCCTTGAGGATAGTGAGGTTATGTCGTATTTAAATCCTGAAGATATTGATCATACGTTTAAGGTAGAAAATTTCCTGGTACATGTAGGCTATATATTTACGAGGGTATTTGGAGGGGAAAATGAAAACGCGAGTATGGATAGTTTTGTTAATTTTCTTGATGGTCTGCCCAGCCTGTAGTCAGATTAAAGAATATGCAGACATTGCGAAAGGAAAAAATATCTCGAAAAAATATCAGGTTGCATTGAAGAGGTGGACAAGGGATAAAACCGTTCACTCTCAATTTGAAACCATGGTTCACATTGTTGCAACCTACAAAAGCAGAGAATTCAACAAAGCCTATCTTTCAGAATATTCAAAAATATATCTTTTGACAGATTCAGAAAAGGAAGCAAAGGCCCGGCTATATGAAGATCTTGCCTCTGATTATACGGAATTCCTGTTTTATGCCTATATTCCAGAAAAGAATTCGAATGATTTTTCTCAGGCTGATTCTATCTGGAAAATATTTTTATCAGATGGGAAAGGGCACAGAATATATCCCATAGAAGTGAGAAAAATTAAAAAGATTACCCCTGTAACTCTGAAATTCTTTCCCTACATCAACCCGCATTACGGAATGCTTTACAGTCTTAAGTTTCATCCCTCTCTCTCGTCACTCGAGACGCGGCGATTAAAGCTCGTCTTTGCCAGTGTTCTGGGAAAGGTTGAGCTTACATGGGATGAAGCAGTGGCTGATAAAACAGCCAATCCGTCATGATTGTAACCCATGGGCCCCTTTACATCATCAACTAGTCGGGAGAAGAGCCATATATGTTAGTGTTGGGTATAGAATCTTCGTGTGATGAAACTGCGGCTGCCGTAGTTCGTGATGGCACATTCCTTCTTTCCAATGTTATTGCTTCTCAGATAGATGTACATAGTAAATATGGCGGAGTGGTTCCGGAGATAGCTTCACGGAAACATATCGAAGCCATTATCCCTGTAATCCTGCAAGCGCTGGCTGAGGCAAAAGTTACTCTGGATGACATTGAGGGCATTGCTGTTACAAGAGGCCCCGGCTTGATAGGCTCTATTTTGATTGGTCTTTCCGTGGCGAAGTCGATAGCATTTGCAAAAGGACTGCCATTTGTCGGTGTGAATCATCTCGAAGGTCATATTGCCGCTGTCTTTCTTGACGATAAAAAACCGGATTTTCCTTTCGTTGCCCTTGTTGTTTCGGGAGGTCATACGAGCATTTATTTTGTGCGTGACTTTGAGAATTTCATAATCCTTGGACAGACGAGAGATGATGCCGCAGGGGAAGCGCTTGATAAGGCTGCCAAGATGCTTGATCTGGGATACCCGGGAGGAATTGTCATAGACAGGCTGGCGAAGAACGGAAGCGCTGATTATGTTAAATTTCCGAGGCCTATGAAGAATAGCATGGATTTCAGTTTCAGCGGACTTAAGACGTCGCTGCTAACCTATATAAAAAACAGGAAAACCCCCGTTGAAGAAGAGGAAATTCCCCATATTGCGGCCAGTTATCAGGAATCTATCGTGGATGTTCTGGTGGAGAAGACATTGAGGGCTGCTGAAGACTATTCTCTTGAAAGAGTGGTTGTATCAGGTGGAGTTGCAGCGAACAGCAGATTGAGGGATACATTTTATAAGGAGGGGAAAGATAAAGGAATAGAAATATTTATACCTCCCGCGATACTGTGTACGGATAATGCTGCAATGATAGCCGTTGTCGGGGATAATCTTTTGAGAAAAGGTAGAAAAGATCATTTCGATTTGAATGCTGTATCCAGGTGGCCTCTGGAACTGTTAGGAAAAGCATGAACCTGAGACAAAGATTTAAGCAGTTTTACGATCAGTTTATCAGTCTCAAGGGGACGCCCGAAAGCATTGCATTTGGTATGTCCATAGGGATTTTTGTTGGAACGATTCCGATAATACCATTTCACACCATTTTTATCATCATTCTAACATATATCCTGAGGCAGAATTTTACAGCTGCTTATCTTGGATCCTGGCTGATATCAAATCCCCTTACCATACCATTTCTCTATCTTACACAATACCATTTTGGGAAGCGCCTGTTGGGAGATGGTCAATTGCAGCTAGCCTTCAACGATTATTCTATATGGCATATCGTGCATACGGGGAAGAGTGTTGCCTGTCCATTATTGCTGGGTGGAATCATAATGGCGCCGTTTTTCGCCGTTCCGGCATATTTTATTACCTATAAGGCTGTAGTAACCATAAGAAAAAAGCGCCGACATCAGACATGACATCTCCACGGGATATCCTTAAAAAATATGGAATACGTCCCTATAAGGGCTTGGGACAGTCCTTTCTATTGGACAATAATATTACCGGGAAAATTGTAAATGTCATGGATATTAAAGACGATGATACGGTTGTTGAAATAGGCGCCGGGCTGGGGGTTATGACGGCCATGATTGCAAAGCAGGCACGTAAGGTAATTGCCCTTGAGATAGATCAGGGATTATTAAACGTTTTGCATGAAGAGCTGAAAGGTGTTTCCAATGTTGAGATACTAAAACAGGACATTCTGAAGTATGATTTCCCCATTCCTCTTGAAGATGCTGCCTCACAGAAATTAAAGGTAATCGGTAACATTCCTTATAATATTTCATCACAGATATTATTCAGGTTGATCGAATTTAGAGATCATATATCGTCCATGGTTTTGATGTTTCAAAAGGAAGTTGCCGAAAGGATAATGGCGTCTCCCGGTACGAAAGAATATGGTTTACTTTCCGTTATAACTTCAATGTATACGATACCCTCAAAGGTTGTAGTGGCGCCGGCCGGTTGTTTTTATCCCAAACCGAAGGTTGATTCTACCGTCCTGAAGATGGTCGTTCGGGAAAACCCCCGGTTTGAGGTAAAGAATGCCGATTTTTTCTTTAAGCTCGTAAAAACCGCCTTGTCAAAGAGGCGAAAAACCCTCTTGAATAATCTGAGAAGTTCAAACCTTTTGCGATCGTCTAAGACTGATATTGACAAAATTCTCACCATGTTGGAGATTGATGGCCAGAGAAGGGGAGAAACGTTGACGGTAGAAGAGTTCGGCAAATTGAGCAAGGCTATTCTTTCCAAAATGTTGCTGTTTTGAACTTGGCGGATAACCCGTGTCATGAATAGGCATGAATCATGCTTTTACAAAACTCCAGGAGGAAGGATTCCGGGGTACGTATGCAGAGTAATTTAATAGAGGAGATAACAGATCAAAATGGGATCAGAAAAATTGTCGGGTGTTTCAGTAGATCAGATGGAAAATTTAGTTGAAAATATGATGTGGTTCTGGGGGAACCTTTACCAGAGGTGGAGGGCTGCTGCAGAAGATGAATATGGAGTTGATGCTGCGCTCAAGTTGGAACTTAAATTTATCGGCAGCATAGGGAAATCGCATGCCAGGGGAATCAAAAGTATTCTTAATGTGCCAAAAGGAATCGC
>JAGGSD010000014.1 GCA_021159265.1 Syntrophobacterales bacterium
CGATATTGTTTCGAGTTTCGATATTCGATATTCGGATTTAAGTTTAGCAAGAACTAATCAGCCATAATGAAATTCTTTTGCCATTTTTGCACGAATTTTACAACTAAGCGCCTAATCTCCTAAAACGGCCATACCCAATCCACGATTCGCGTCAGCCAGCCCGGTCTCATTTTATCATTAACTACACCCTCGCCTGTATAAACAATACTTGCATCGGCAATGTACCGTGATGATATAATATTGTCCGAAGTGATATCTTCAGGCCTGATAATACCGGAAACAACAATATACTGGTCCTCGGCATTTACAGTCAGCCGCCGTCTTCCCTCTATAGCCAGATTGCCATTGGAGAGTACTCTGACAACTCGTGCTGTTATTCTTGCCTCTAATTTTCCGTCTCGGCTCGTTTTACCCTTGCCGGTAAGGCTGTTTTTAGAAGAACCGCCGACTTGAATTGACGGGAGAAGCCCTGCGGTATTTATATCTTCTCCGTCTGTAAGATCTTTATTTCTCCTGGCAATCTGTCTATCCAATCCCAGAAGGGAAGATATTCCCGCAAGAGTTTTGGTATCTCTTCCGGTAGTTGTGTTGGCGGAATTGCTGCCCGAAGAATACTCGTCTATGACTATTGTGATGATATCATTGACATGCCTCGCTTTATTGTCGGTAAAGAGCGAATTTTTAGCGTTTTCACCTGGCCAGATGGATCCTGTGGGCGGAGAGGATACTTTTTCCTCCGGAACAGGAATGAATTCACTTTTTTTTACCACATTAACATTTGAAGAACATCCGGCAATGATGAACAGGAAAAGGATACTTATCAAAACTATGTTGAATGACCGAGTGGCCGAGTAGTTGTTGATACTGTTTGATTTCATATTAAAAACCTACCTTCACCAGAGAATTACCCGTTACTCTGGCATAAATCACCTTTTTAGATGATATATTCCTGACCTTTATCAACTCTCCGTGCATTCCATCCTGCTCTGCCAGTCCGATGGTCGTTATTCTCATCGGACTGCTCTCAAAAATAATTTTTACGGGCTTTCCCCTCTTTACCATCGGTATGCTTCTCACCATGTTCCCGTTTATTTCGCTATTCGGTTTAATACTGGCGCGAAGTTTCATGCCCACAACATCATCCAGGCTTGAAATGATATTTGAGGGCAAGCGGTTAAACCATTTTTTGACCAATCTGACATCACCGCGCTCAATCCTGACATTTCTATGAAGTGCCTTTGTGCTGACCACAACATCCATCAGCACCTCTATCCTCGCTCTGACCGTTTTTCCACTCAGAAATGCGCCATTTTCATAGCACCTCACGGTAAAGGAAGAATCTCCGATAAAATCCTCATTTCTTCTGCTCAGGACCCGACAGGTAATTTTTTTTCCTGCCAGTTTTAAATCGGACACCCTGCCGGGAAACTCCACCCGCACAGCGCCCTTCGGCCAGGGCATATTCTTTTCAATATATGTCCTGACATGCGCTTTTATCGTCTCACCTTTTATTACCGCCGCGGAAACCGCGCACAGATAACCGCTGGAGAGAAACAGGAAAACAGCACCCGCGATTAAGAAAAAAACCGTCTTGTGTATTTTACTTGACATTTTCATCTGCAGCACGTCTCCTAACCCGGACAAACCGGAACCAAGAAGGATTAAGGGTTAAAGGATTAGAGGATTATTTCCTTACTCCTTACTCCTTACTCCTTACTCCTTACTCCTTACTCCTTACTCCTTACTCCTTACTCCTTACTCCTTACTCCTTACCTCTTAAGACCGTTGGCCATCTGCAGCATGGAATCCGCCGTTTGAATCGCCTTTGAATTTATCTCGTATGCTCTTTGGCCCACGATCATTTTGACCATTTCATCCACAACATTTACATTTGACATCTCTAAAAAACGCTGTGAAATGGTGCCGTTTCCCTCTTCTCCGGGATTTCCGACAGTAGCGTCACCAGAGGCATCCGTCCTGTCATAGAGATTTCTCCCCAGGCTGGCAAGTCCGGCGGGGTTGGTAAACCTGGCAAGTTCTATCCTTCCGGTCGCCAGGGGATTGCCTTGCCCATCGGTTGCCGTCCATGTACCTCCGCTGTCAACGGTAAAATGTACCATTTCCATAGGTACGTCCACTGCAGGTATCAATTTAAGTCCTTCGGAATTACACAAAGAACCATCCTTATCAACCTTGAAATTGCCTGCCCGTGTGTAAACAGTATGCCCATCATTATCAAGCTGGAAAAAGCCATCCCCTTCAATAGCAAAGTCGAACGCATTGTCAGTCTGCATATAATCACCCTGACCAAACATTTTTTGAACAGCCACTGGTTTTACACCCATACCGATCTCTATGCCCACCGGCAATTGACTCCCGCCGGATGTCTCGGCCCCTGACTTCGAATATACCTGATACATGAGATCCTGAAAATCGGCTCTGGCCTTTTTAAATCCCACGGTATTAATGTTGGCCAGGTTGTTCGCAACAACGTCCTGGCTTATCTGCTGCGCCTCCATGCCGGTTGCGGCCGTCCATAAAGCCTTTATCATGTTAATTCTCCATTCAGTCTTTGTTAAGGGATCAGGTGTCAGGGTTCAGAAATCAGAAAACCTGACACCTCTCTGATTGAGCTTTGGCTCAATCAGGGTTACAGTTTCCCGATATGGTTTGTTGATAATCTATCCTGTTCCGATATAGTCTGAATCGCTTTCTGGTACGATTCAAAAGTGCGCTGTATATTGATCATATCAACCATTTCTTTTATAACCTGTACATTGGAAAGTTCAAAGTGCCCGGATTGGACGCGCGCATTTCCTTCCTCTTCCGCGCCCGCCAGGTTATCAGGATTGCGGTAGAAACCCGCACTAAGCCTGACAAGGGCAGACGGTTCGCGAAAGCTGACGATCTTCAATGCATCAACTTCATTGCCGGCCACACTTATTAAGCCGTTTTCGCTTATTTGAATGTCGTTCCCCTCAATGACGATTTTTCCGCCTCTGCCAAGAACATAATCTCCGCCAAGGGTCGTCAGCACTCCATTTTCATTGAGGGTAAATCTTCCATCTCTTGTATAGGCAACGCCGTCTTTTGTCTGAACAGCAAAAAATCCTTCTCCGTTTATTGCCAAATCCAGGACATTGCCGGTTTCCCGTATGCTCCCTGGGGAATAATCGACTGCCGTTACCGGTTTCTGGATGGGTTTGCCTTCACTTATTCCCCCTGCCACGTTCCCCTCTAAAAAGTGCGACAACCCTGCTTTGAACCCGGGGGTATTAACATTGGCAATATTATTCGCGGCGCAATTAAGCCGGGCAATCTGCCCTATAGCCGCATTTGCCAGTATTTCGATGCCGTCAATCATATTTCCCGCCTCCTCTTCTGTATGTGAAATAAAGCAATTTACATGCCAGATGGGCAGAGGTCATAGATCAGGAATCGGGGGGCGGGGCAGAAGGTGAGAAGATTAGAAAGGTAGAGGGATAGAAGATGAGACATCAGAGAATCAACAGCAGTGAACGTGTCCACTACTTTTATAAAACAGCCAACTGAATGGGAAAAATTTTCCTGTTCTAAACAAAATTGCCTGCCTCATGAAGCTACGTATCAGCTCAATAAACAGTGAATTACATTTTTGGAATGTTGGTCTCGATCCACGGTAAGCGTTCACTGAAGATTGAAATTAGAAATTGGAAATTGGGCCTTCATACTTTTGTACTGTTCTTCCCAATTTCTACTTTCCAATTTCAAGTTTCAAGCCGTGAACGGCTTCTTACCTTCTGCCTCTCTGTACCGTTCATTAACTGAATAAACAAAGGCCAGGATCTCAGCAACGGCTTTGTAAAGCTCAGGGGGGATCTGTTCATCTATCTCGAGCCGGCTCAGGATCTGTGCCAGGGCAGGATCTTCCTTTATCGGCACCTTATGTTCTTTCGCGAGTTCTATAATCTTTTCAGCAATAGCGCCCCGTCCCCTGGCTGTGACCCTAGGCGCCAGATCTCTTTTGCCATCATATTTCAGGGTAGCGGCAATTGTTGTCTTTTCTTTGTCTTTGTTCATAAAAACACCGGGCCGTTCAGAGGTTCAAGGTTCAAGGTTCAGGGTTACTGATTTTCTAATCTCCTGTCTCCCGTCTTCCGCCTTCGACGTTGGACATTCAATGTTCGATGTTCATCTTTTCACGCCAGAATATCCACGCCCTCCAGGGCAAACAGATTTTGAAACTCGCGATGCTCACTCTTTATCTTTAAATTGTCCTCCCCTGTCACACATTTCAGATAATTCATCTCATATCCCAGAGCCGTGAGCTTTTCTGCGAGTTCTTTCAGAAAAGGCCTGATAAAATCGCATATATTTTCATCCCCGCATTTCAATACGCAGCCTATTTTCTTTCTTTTAATCTTTGTTTCGACAACAATATCACCCAGGACGTCCATGCTCAGCAGAAACAGGACTCTCTTCTCTTCCCAGTGGCCTTTACCCTTTGAATCACGATCTTCAAATTTTACAAATATCTCCGCCAGGCCCATATCCTCCGGGAACAGCAGCGGAATTTGAAACATATATTTGCCTTCATATTCCTGAAACAGATAATTTACCACCTGATGAGAGTCGATTGCCTGCAGGGAAGAACGGACAAATCCGGCAAGTTTTCCCGCCACGGGAAGATTCCCGGTTTTCATCAACGATTGAAGTCTGCCGGATACCTTTGCCAAAAGTCCCTTCAGATCTTGAGATTCATTCCCTGCATTCATCGTACTGCCGGGTTTTCTTTTCAGTGCATCTCCCGGTTCCTTCTCCATCAAATAACCGAATTTGTAGACATAATCTCTGAAAAAGAAAGGGTTTTTCAAACTTTCTCTGGAAAATATCAAAGATTTTAACATGTTTTGTATATTACCGACATCTTCCTTTTCGAGACGCCCTGCAAGTTCACCTAATTTTTCAGGACTGAACCTGTCAATCCCCTCTGTAAAAAACTCAAAGAGGGCCTTCGGGTTTGAACGGAAGAATCTCAGATAATCAATCAACCTGGATTTTTGCGATATCTCATTCTGAACAATACGAAGGATGACCCCGGGATGCAGCTGCGCCACCCTTACTGCAATCTTTCCGCCTTTCATGAGCGGCAGCCCTGAATACGCCGTAACCGGGATGTTTTTCAGTAAAATCAACGCCTTCCCATAATGAGCACTTTCCACGATTTCTGCTTCCACCACTTCGCCAACGGAAAGAGGGGGCAAAGATTCCGCTTTCTTCTGAACTTGTAACAGGTGATTTAATTTATGGGATGCTATTGTGGGAGTGAGAATTTTCATTCTTTTTCCGATGGAGATCTAAGATAAGAGACACCTCTCCTTCAGTCAGGTTCAATGTATCGGCTATCTCTTTTTCGGTCAGACCCTGGACAGCCTTTTTTATAACATCTTCATACTTATTTCCGCGGCTTGAATCTCCAGGTTTTTGATCTTCAAACCCGGCATCCGATTTTTCTATAAGAGTTCTCAATCGCCTCTCTTTTTCATTCAGGGCATATCCCATCTCCTTAACTTCATTCAAGGCCTGGAAAAGATAATCGGTGGAACGCCGGGAGTCTTCAATCAGCTTCCTGAATTCAGAAAAACCTTCCGCGCTTATTTTCGGGTGGTTCTTTTTCTTTTCTCTGTTTACCGCCCTGATAAGAAATATAATGACAAGGCACAGCGCTATATCAGCAACAATCTGAAGTCCCAGCATAAATTCTACTGTCATCTCATACCCTTATGTCTATTTTTCTCTCAGATTCATTCACGGACAGTTCACCGGCGGCATCAGCGCCCTCTTTTTTCTTTTTTGCGCCTTTTTCTCCAGAGTTCTTTTCCCTTTTCTCACGCTCCTCTTCCTCCTTAAGAATAAGCCTCTGCGCCTCTTCAGGGTCTTTGACCTTTTCTTTCAGCTCTCGCTTCTCTTCGGCAAGTTGAGCTTCAAAATGTCTCCGCTGAACGTCGGCCTGCTGCTGCTGAACCTGCTGGACACGCTCAACTGCATTGGATTGCAATAATACCTGCTGCATATCAAGCGATCTGACCATGACTTTTGCGCCTCCTTTCAGGGGACAGGAGTCGGGGTCAGGGTCCAGGAATCCACCACCTGCCACCCCTGACGGCTTCGTAAAAAATCAAAGTTCTGCGTTCCGCTACACCCTTCGTCACTGCGGCGTATCGTAAGTACGCCTCATTCCTCAGAATTTGCGCGCCTTGAATTTGAATCTTTTTACTTTACCGTCTGACTTTGCCTTTTTATGAGTGCATTACCCCTGGTACCCGATAAGGCTTAACTACTCGACAATCTCCCCCCTAACTACTTACTTTATCGTCACAACCCATCACAATCTTTAACCTCCTCTAAGGGCAGAAATTGAGAAGGTTAGTAACAGAATTTTGTAACCGTTCACTGAACGTTGAAATTAGAAATTGGAAATTGGGCCTTCATGCTTTTGTACTGTTCTCCCCAATTTCTACTTTCCAATTTCAAGTTTCAAGCCGTGAACGGCTACCTTTGCAAGTCGGTATCGCGCAACCTCTGAAATTTCTCTCTTCGTTCATCACATACATATGCATTTCCACGTTGAAAGGTTAAAAGATTAACTGTCACCTATTTCACAACAAAATAAACCTGGTAAAGTATACTCCTTTTAGTATCTCATCATCCATAAAATTATTCAATCTGATTCTAATTGCTCTTTTTAACTCCCCTCTGATTTCAGGCGGACCCGACAGCTCTTTCAAGGTCTTATATATAATTTTCCTCAACTCGACCTTCTCTTCCGGCAGTTTCATTCCTTGATTCAGTTCAATAACCACATCACAGATCAGAAGCCTGTCCTTCATGCTACTACCCTTCAAATGAACAATGAAGTTATTAAAATATTCAAACCTTTCTTCACACAACTCCTGACCCCTGGCTTCCGGCCTCTGATCACCGATCCCTGACCCCTGACCCCCGACAAACACCGCGACGCACAGGCATACAGCCATCAGTACTCTTTTGTAATATCCGGCAACAAATCGGTTATGTGATATCATGTCTGAACTTTCTCAAGCTGCCCCTTAATCTCAGTATTGCCTTGGAGTGGATCTGGCAGATTCTTGATTCCGTCAGATCCAGGGTCAGTCCTATCTCCTTTAATGTCAATTCCTCATAATAATAGAGGGATAATACCATTTTCTCTTTTTCGGGAAGGGAATCTATCGCATTTTTCAATGTCTCCTTGAGTTCACTAAGGACGAGAAGGGAGAAAGGGTCGTTCCGATCGATTTTCTCCAACACATCATCCCTGCCGTATCTTTCACAGTAGTCCGGGGGCAAATCGTCGCTGCTCAGAATGCAAACGCCCCTCGCTTCATCAAGAAGTTTATAATACTCTTCAAGAGATATGCCGAGATGTTCCGAAACCTCCTCATCTGTTGGATGACGCCCGAACTCCTGCAGTAATGCTTCAAATGCCTCTTCCAGTCTTGTTTCTTTGCTTCTGACGGATCTGGGCACAACATCCATCGACCTCAATTCATCTAATATGGCCCCCCGGATTCTGAACCTGGCGTATGTCTCAAACCGTACATTTCTCGTTTCATCAAACCTCTCCAGAGCCGACATCAATCCCATTATGCCGGTATTGATTAAATCATCCGTATTCACATGATTAGGAAGCCTTATGGCAATCTTCCCGACAATATTCCTGACGAGAGGTGCGTATTTCATTATCAGTTTGTCACGCTTTTTTTTATCAGCCATTTTTGTCAATTCGTAACTACTCAGGCAGATAGACTTAAGGCTGAAGGCTGTAAGCAGAACAAAATGACATGATACTCCTGACTGCGAATCAAACTTCAGCCTGACAGTCTACGGCCTAAACAACCTTATAGTATGCATTCCCACGCCTGTCTGCGTGCGGACACGCACAGGCAGGCACGAACTTTACGATTAAGGGACT
>JAGGSD010000197.1 GCA_021159265.1 Syntrophobacterales bacterium
TTTTGTCATTCGATATTGTTTCGAGTTTCGATATTCGATATTCGGATTTAAGTTTTGCAAGGACTTATCAGCCATAAAGAAATTCTTTTGCCGTTTTTGCCTGTCTGCGTACCTGCCTGTCTGCCGTGCAGGCGGCACAGGCAGACGCAGACAGGCAACGCACAGGCAGGCAAGAATTTTACAACTAAGCGCCTAAAGATTAACTATGGCCCTCAGACTCTTTACAAGTAATCTATTAGAAACATTGGCTGAAAAGCTGGCCGAGGTGGTCAATGTACCCCTCAAATCGGTTCTGGATGAGGAAATTATTCTTGTCCAGAGCAAGGGAATGGAACGCTGGATATCCATGGAACTTGCCCGTCGCCACGGTATCTGCGCAAACTGCAGGTTTCCTTTTCCCAATGTCTTCGTCAATGAAATGTTCCGTATCGTCATCCCGAATATCCCCGAGCGCACTCTCTTTGATCCAGAAGTCATGACATGGAGGATCATGCAGATTCTGCCGTCCTGCGTGAAAAAGCAAGGGTTTGAGAGTCTCAGGACATACATGGAAGATACAGGAGGTAATCTCAAACGTTACCAGCTTTCCGGCCGGATTGCGGATACCTTTGACCAGTATCTTCTCTTTCGCCCGGAAATGATTTCCCGCTGGGAAAAAGGTGAAGAAGATCACTGGCAGGCCGTTCTCTGGAGGGAACTTGTGAAGAGCAATAATAAAGATCATCGCGCAGCCCTGGGCAAGGCATTTCTTGCTGCACTCCGGAAATCTTCCAGTGGAACATACAGTTTTCCTGAGAGGATTTCCGTCTTCGGGATATCGGCGCTTCCCCGGTTTCACATGCAGGTCCTTGACGGTATTTCGCAATTTACGGAGGTAAATCTGTTCCTCATGAATCCATGCAAAGAATACTGGGGAGATATTCTCTCGGACAGGGAAATCAAAAAAACGAAAGACATTCGGAAAGGCGATCAACTTACCGCTGAAGAACTTTACCTTGAACGGGGAAACAGTCTTCTGTCGTCCATGGGAACCCAGGGAAGGGATTTCTTCGATTTGATAAATGAGTTCGATTGCGAGGAGATTTCATCGTTCACAGACCCCGGTGAAGAAAATCTCCTTTCATGCATTCAGTCTGATATTCTCAATCTCCGCGACCGCCAGGATGAGTCCAATGGAAAAACCACTGTTTCACAGCAGGACAGTTCCATCCATATCCATTCATGCCACAGTCCTATGCGGGAAATTGAGGTTCTTCACGATCAGCTCCTTGATATGTTTGAAAACAACCCTGGATTGATGCCGGGGGATATACTGGTAATGACGCCAGATATAGAGAAATACGCGCCTTACATCCAGGCGGTCTTTGGTGGACCGGCGGGTAATCCCGCACATATTCCTTTCAGTATAGCGGATCGAACAGTCAGGAAAGAAGCCGAGATCATTGATACTTTTCTGGCAATTCTCGATCTGTGCGGAAGCCGCTTTGAAGTAACACAGGTTCTTGCGATTCTGGAAACACCGGCGGTTCAGCGGAAATTCGATCTCGTTGATGAAGATTTTGAACTGATTCATCAATGGGTGAAAGAGACACGGATAAGATGGGGAATCGACGGTGAAAGCCGCAGTCAACTGGGCCTGTATCCCTGTCCGGAAAACACCTGGAGAGCCGGACTTGACAGACTTCTCCTGGGTTATGCCATGCCGGGACAGAACGAGCACATGCTGAACGGTATCCTTCCTTTCGATAATATCGAGGGAAGTGAAACGAAGATTCTGGGATGTTTTGCTGAATTTGCGGAGCAGCTTTTTACGTATGCGGCGTGTCTTGGCAGACCCCGTAAACTGGAGCAATGGACCCGCCTGTTAACGGAAATACTTGAGGGTTTCTTCATTCCCGATGATGATACGGAAAGAGAAATGCAAGTGATAAGGCAGGCGCTGGACGCCCTTGCCGGGTTTCAGGAGATGATAGATTTTGACGAAGAAATCGATATTAATACCATCAAGTGGCACTTGGGACATTACCTCGAAAATACAGGCTTCGGTTTCGGCTTTATGACGGGGAGTGTTACGTTTTGTGCCATGCTGCCAATGCGGAGCATTCCTTTCAGGATTGTCTGTCTTGTCGGGATGAACAGCGATGATTATCCGCGTCAGACCGTACCGCTGGGATTTGATCTCATGGCAAAACATCCCAGGCGGGGCGACCGTTCACGCCGCAATGACGACAGATATCTTTTTCTGGAGACTCTCCTGTCGGTGAGAGAAAAATTATATATCAGTTACGTCGGTCAGAACATTCAGGATAATACCACTATCCCTCCTTCAGCCATAGTAAGCGAACTCATGGATTATATTGAGGAGGGATTTACAATTCCCGGTGTAAAGATTTGTGATCATATTATTACGAGGCACCGCCTTCAGGCATTCAACCCGGAATATTTTAAGCAGCGGGCAACGAGCAATGAGTCACAGGTTTCGGACGGACGATCCCCACTTTTCAGTTATTCGATGCAAAATTTCAGGGCGGCTCAATGTTTACTCGAAGAGAGGAGAGTCCAGAAGCCTTTTATCTCAACGGGGCTTTCCGAACCGGGCGAGGAATGGAGAACTGTTGATGTAAACGATTTATGCATATTCTTTGGTAATCCGGCAAGATTCCTTCTCAACAGGCGTCTCGGAATATACCTTGAGGGAAGCGCCGTTCTTGAAGATCGTGAAGACTTTGAAATCAAGGGCCTTGAAAAATATTTCCTTGGAGAAGATCTGGTAAAGAGAAAACTCGCTGGGCAGGATCTCAGAGAATTATTCCGTCTGGAACGGGCATCAGGCAAGCTTCCCCATGGGACCGTAGGAGAGTGCGTATACGCGGATTTGAGCCATGGGGTCGAACGTTTTGCTGAAAAAACAAAAAACTATATGGAGAAAAAACCCCTCGATCCTCTTGAAATAGATGTCGATGCGGCAGGTTTCAGGTTGGTGGGCATGATCACCGATGTTTATCCGGAGCGACTGATCCGGTATCGTTATGCGCGGCTGAAACCCGTAGATTATATTACTGCGTGGATATATCATCTTATATTAAACGGCATCGGGAGCGATTCCCATCCGAAAAGCAGCATGCTGGCAGGTCTGTGCGGGACGGGAAAAGAAACCGGGTGGACGGCGTGGGAATATTCTCCTGTTGATAACAGCATGGAGATTCTTGAAATGCTTCTGGAATTTTACCGGGCTGGGTTGACAAAGCCCCTGCATTATTTCCCGCAAGCCTCTTGGGCTTATGCTGAACAGCTGCTGGAAAAAGGCAAAAGCCGGGAATATGCCCTGAGAAAGGCCCGCGCTGCATGGGAGGGAAACGATTATAACCGTGGCGATAGTCAGGATCTTTATTACCGGCAGTGTTTCAGAAATGCCGATCCTCTGGATTTAGAATTTTGCCGTATTTCGGAAGAGATTTTAGGATTCATCTTAAAATATCGGAAAGAGATAAAATCATGACAGGAACAGATGCATTTGACATACTGAACAGCCCCCTCGAGGGGACAAACCTGATAGAGGCCGGCGCCGGAACGGGGAAAACTTATACTATTACGGGGCTCTTTCTCAGGCTGATCCTGGAGAAAAATCTTTCTGTCGATGAGATACTGGTTGTCACATTTACCGAGGCTGCAACCGGAGAGTTAAAAGAGCGGATCAGGGACACATTGAGAGCATGTATTGCGGTTTTTTCAGGTGAACCATGTAATGATTCTTTTCTGAACGGTCTGGTTGAAAAGCAGGAGGATTTAAAAAGTGCGTTGCAGGCGCTTAAAGAAGCGCTTCGGGCCTTTGATCAGGCCGCTATATTCACAATTCACGGATTCTGCAAGAGGATGTTAAGGGAAAACGCCTTCGAAAGCGGCAGCCTTTTTGATACAGAGCTTATTACTGACCAGGAAGATCTTAAGAGAGAAATTGTCGATGATTTCTGGCGAAAGCATCTCTACCGTGAATCCCCCCTCTTTGTAAATTATGCAATGAATAACAACGTCACCCCCGATGGCCTTTTTAAACTTATTGACAACAGGGTGACACGGTCAACCCTGAAAATAATTCCCACTATGGAATACCAAGATTCTTCCCTGCAGGAAAAAGATTATCTCGAATATTTTGAAAAGGTTGGCGCAAAGTGGCGATCGGCTCGGGATGAAGTCGAAGAGATTCTTTCTACTGATGAAGGGCTGAACCGGACAAGATATAAGAAGGGAAATATCCCCCTCTGGGTACGGGCTATGGACGTTTACGTATCTTCCGGTGGCGGTGATCTTCAGCCATTCAAGGAATTTAACAAATTTACTTCCGGTGAACTCAAACGATCCGTAAAGCAAGGGTATGATCCGCCATCGCATCCCTTTTTCGAAACCTGTGAGACATTCAGGAAAAAACAGGAAGCCCTTAAAGAGTCTTTTGGAAAACGCATCCTCGCGCTCAAGGCCGGGCTGTTTCAATATATGCATGATGAACTTGTCAGCAGAAAGAAGGATAAAAATATCCAGTCCTTTGATGATCTTCTGCTGAGGCTTCACGAGGCCCTGGAAAAAGAAAGCGGTAAAGAACTGGCAGGGGCTATCAGAGAAAAGTTCAAGGCTGCCCTTATAGATGAATTTCAGGATACCGATCCTGTTCAGTATGCTATTTTCAATAAGGTTTTCAATGCAGAAAAAAGCATACTCTTCCTCATAGGCGATCCGAAGCAGGCCATATACAGTTTCCGCGGCGCCGATATTTTTGCCTATATGAAGGCTGCGAAAGATGTGGAATCACGATATACCTTAGGGGAAAACTGGAGGTCCACTCCCGCCCTGATCGATGCCGTAAATGCGATCTTTTCAAATGCCGAGAATCCCTTTGTTTATGATGCAATTTCCTTTCAAAAGGCTGTGCCGGCATTACGGAAAGATCAGGATGTCTTTAAAATGGGTGGAAAGTCAGAACCTCCATTGCAGGTGTGGTTTATAAATGCCGGTAAGATGACAGAAGGGGGAAAGGCACTTGCTAAAGCAAAGGCATATGAGCTGATTCCGGGGGCTGTTGCGGCGGAAATTTCACGGCTTTTCAGCGGAGGGAAAAACAGCAGATATGTTGTTGACGGAAGACCTCTGCGAGCAGAGGATATTGCCGTTCTCGTGAGAACGAACAGGGAAGCGCTTCTGATGCAGGATGCACTCTCGCTCCATAATATACCATGTGTTCTGTTCAGTACGGAAAACATTTTTAGTTCCCATGAGGCTATGGAAATGGAAAGACTGTTGAGCGGCATTGCTGAACCGGATAACGAAAATCTCATCAGGGGAGCCCTTGCAACGGATATCATGGGTGTCAGTGGTGAAAATCTGGATCATTTGCGGGAAGATGAAGTCGGATGGGAGAAGCGGCTTATTGCATTCAGGGAATATCACGATCTGTGGCATAAGAAGGGCTTTATACGCATGTTTCGTCATCTCCTGTCGGAAGAAGATGTCATGTTTCGCCTCATGTCTCTGACGGACGGAGAACGTCGCAATACAAATATCTTGCATCTTTCGGAGATTTTGCACCAGGCCTCCGTTGAAAAAAAACTTACCATTGCTGGACTTTTAAAGTGGCTTTCACGGCAGAGAGATTCAGAGACAGCCAGGTTGGACGAACACCAGCTCCGCCTGGAAAGTGATGAAAATGCTGTAAAACTCGTAACAGTTCACAAAAGCAAGGGCCTTGAGTATCCCGTAGTATTTTGCCCGTTTACCTGGGGTGGGTCTAAAATAAAAAATTTAAAAGTCCCCTTCATGTTTCACAATGAAGGTGACAGGAGGATGCTGACGTTTGATCTTGGTTCTGAAAAAATGGCTGAAAACCGTGTCTTTGCCGAGAAAGAACAACTGGCTGAAAACCTGCGATTACTCTATGTGGCCTTAACGAGGGCCAAAAAGCGCTGTTATCTTGTATGGGGACGTTTTAATAAGGCTGAAACGTCGGCGCCTGCATATCTTTTTCATCGGCCTGAATTGCGGGAGAGCAGAGATGTCATAACCGGAATGGAAAAACGATTTAAAACGCTGGATGATGATACCCTGCTTGCGGAGTTGAAAAATATCCAGGATAAGGCAGGAGGAACAATCAGCATTTCCGAAATGCCCATAGAAAAAGGTGGAAAAACTTCACCGGCGCCGGACAAAGCGGTAACCCTTGTATGCAGGAACTTTTCCGGTGACATAGACAGCAGCTGGCGCCTGTCGAGTTTTTCATCCCTTGTGTCGAGTCGACCTCACAGTTCGGAAATGGCTGACTATGATGATGTGAGACAGAGGTCAGAGGTCAGGGATCAGGGATCAGGGATCAGGGATCAGGATACAGCCGATATTTTTTCATTTCCCAGGGGGGCAAGGGCAGGGACATTTCTGCATGATATTTTTGAACACCTTGATTTTGCGGAGAGCGATCCCGGTCATGCGGAAAAACTGGTGGAGGATAAATTAAGGACATACGGGTTTGATCCCGCATGGTGGAAAACAATATGCAATATGATCAACAGGGTATTGACTGTCCCACTCAAACCGGACGCAAGTGATTTTACATTGTCTCGCATAGGGAATCAGGATCGTCTCAGTGAACTCGAATTTTATTTTCCATTGAAGTCGATAACGCCAAAAACTCTGAAAGGTGTATTTGCGGCTTACAAAGAGCCTGTCTCTCTTGAAAATTTCCCGGAGCGGATCGGGCAGTTGCATTTCATGCCTGTCAGGGGATTTATGAAAGGGTTCATAGATATGGTTTTTCACTTTGAGGGACGCTATTACCTCGTAGACTGGAAATCAAATTATCTCGGTGGCAGTGTGGAAGATTACGGGCAGGATGCCCTTGTTACTGCCATGGACGAGCATTATTATGTTTTTCAATATTACATTTATACCGTAGCGCTTAATCAGTATCTTAAACTGCGGCTGCCCGGCTATGACTATGAGAAGCATTTTGGCGGTGTATTTTACATATTCCTGCGAGGGGTGGACCCGGCCAAAGGTTTGCAATACGGCATTTACAGTGATCGCCCATCCGCAAAACTGATCAATGAGTTAGGCACAGCATTTATACGGGAAATAGTGTCAAGTCCTCATTTCTGACAGACTTACTTTCTTATCGGATTTTCTATCTTTTTTGCTCTGCGCCTGTTTACCTGAAATGCTCCGGATTCTCCAATACCGAAATTGATACCAATATTTTTCAATCTTTCGCCTGTATGTTTTTTGCCAAAGCTTTTTCTTTCCCGACTCTATTTTTATGAAGATGATTTCGATTTTTTCAACTTAATTGATCATGTGATTATGTTTGTCAAGAATGAAAACTTAACCCATTTTTTCTCCCAAAAAGCTTTCCTCTCTCCATGGCATTGATCTTTTGGATATTTTATAGCCGATCATTATTCCTTATCTCAGTGTAGGAAGGCAGGATTAGTAAAACTATCAGGCGGCTGTCTTTATCTTACCACGGCAGGGGAATTTTGGGCGGTAAATCTGGCCCAGATACTCATATCTTACCTCCAGGAAGATCATTAGTCCCTTTTTTCAGGCGGTGGATTTTGGATTCTTTTTGCATTTTACTTTTCAGTAATTTTGTGTTATCGGGCGGTGCAATATCAATTCGATATGTAATAATGCTTTGACAATATGAAGGCTGAGGGACTGGAAACGAATAACTCATCGTTTTCGCATCCTTGTTTCAGGCGATCTTTAGCCGATCTTCAATCACAAAATCCTCGAAGTAGCCCCGCTATGCCTGCGGCTTCGGCATGAGCTCAGTCGAGCGGTTTTGTTCAATCTGATCGACTAAACCTAACCCGGACAAGCCGGAACCAAACAAGATATATTTTTATCACGAAAACACGAA
>JAGGSD010000253.1 GCA_021159265.1 Syntrophobacterales bacterium
CCTTAAACATGCTTTGTAAAAGTTACTTTCCATTATAATGCCGCTAAACGGCATAGTGGGGCTTTCAAGGCAAGAATAAATCGTTTTTAAACGATCATATCTTCATGAAAAACAGGGAAGACAAGAGAAACTGTTGTTCCCTTACCCAGCCGGCTTTCAATCCTGATTTTACCTTTATGAGCCATCATCAGGTGTTTGACGATTGACATTCCCAGACCTGTGCCTCCCAGCTCACGGGAACGTGTCTTGTCGACACGATAAAAGCGTTCTCCCAATCGGGGAATTTCATTTTCCGGCACACCTATCCCCGTATCGCTGATTTTGACGATCACGTTATCCGCCTTATCATCAGAGGCTGTTATTGAGATTTTCCCCGGCTCAGGTGTAAATTTGACGGCATTGTCCAGAACATTCAATAATATCTGGGTTAATTTATCTCTGTCTGCCCTTATTGGCGGAAGGTCATCCGGCACGTTTTTCTCAACTGTAAGCCCCTTCTTAACCGCTCTGGATTCAACAATGGAAAGAGCGCTTTCAATAACGCCGCTGATTGAAACACTTTCAAAGAATAAACTTGTTTCACCCAGTTCGATATCGGAAATTGTAAGAAGATCATCCACCAGACGATTGAGGCGCTCGGAATGTTTGCGAATTGTCTGCAGAAATTTGCGGGCTGTTTCCTTGTCTTCGATAGCGCCTTCCTGGAGAGTCTCAACAAAACCGAGAATGGCCGTTAACGGGGTTTTTATTTCATGGGTTACATTTGCCACAAAATCGGCGCGCATTTTTTCCAGCTTTTTTAGATGGGTCAGATCGTGAAAGACAATCATCGTTTTTGTTTCACTCTCCGGCAGTCCATGAATCGAAGAAAGATTCACATCAAAAACAAGCCCTGATTCTCCTCCAATGGTAATTTCCCGGGAAACTGGCGTTTGTTCTTCTTTAAAACAATCAATGGCATTTTGTAAGTCAATATTCCTGAATATTTCAAGGGGAGTCTGTCCGAGAATATCATCGCGATTAATGCGGAACAGGGCCTTGAACGAATTATTAAAGGCTTCTATTTTATCCTGATTATCGAGTACCAATACGCCGTCCGCCATACTTGCAAACGCTGCCTCCAGCTTCCCCTTTTCTTCGTCTGCATAACGCACCCTGTCACGCAATTCCATGACCATGTAATTGATGTTTCCGGCCAATCGCCCCATTTCATCACTAGACCCGATCATAAGAGTCCCCGGATCATCTCCCTTACGCAACATTTCAGTAAACTGTTCCATCTCCTCAATAGGTGATATTAATCTGGAGAAAAATATAAAGGCAATAAGGAATGAAAGGATCAGAATAATCGTGAATGACTGGAGAATTAATCCATACAATTCTCTCATGGATTGTCGTATTTCGATAAGCGGTCGCGCCAGTCTGACGTAACCCGTAATTCCGCCGCTGCCGCCCTTAACAGGAATGGCAACGTAAAACATGTCCACATTGAGAGTACGGCTGAAACGAATTGATTTGCCCCTGCCCTTGACCCGTGCTTCCTGAATCTCGGGACGATTCATGTGATTATCCATACGGGAAACTTCTTTATCTGAATCGGCCAGGACCTTCCCGGTCGCATCTATCAAGGTAACCCGCGTATCGGATATTTTAGCCAACTGGGCAACATTTTTTGTTATCTTACTTTCCGAAGAGATTTGTTTTATCATCTGTGCGTAGGTTGTCAGATCATACTCAATCCTTTCCATCAGCCTCGTTTTGACCTGTCTGCCAACGAGAAACCCGACAACCATCATCCCAAGCAAAATAATGATGACATACGTTCCAAAGATTTTATAGAATAGGTTACTCTTCTTAAAAAACATGCCTGACCCTTTAAACTATATGTCATTTTGAAAAGATTTTTCAGCCCGGTTCCCGTGTCTTATATTCCGTCCTGTTACCAGATAAATAACCATAATCGCAATGCTTGTCGCATGATCTGAAATTCTCTCAAGGTTTTTGGAAATCTGCATGATCAAAAGCGCCCGGTGAATCGTCCTTGGATCCTCAAGCATAAAAGTAACGAGCTCTCTAAATATCTGGTTATTAAGATTATCTACCGTTTCATCTTCCCTTATCACCTCGTCGGCCAGATCACAATCTTCCTTAACGAGGGCATCAAGGCTTTTTCTGATCATGGCCTGAGTTGTATCCGACATGCGGGGCAAATCGATATATGGTTTGACCGGAGGTTCTTCATTCAATGGGATAGCCTTTTCAGCGATATTGACAGCCATATCACCGATCCTCTCCAGGTGGGCATTTATTTTAATGGCAGTGGCAATAAACCTTAAATCTCTTGCTACAGGCTGTCTCAGTGCAACAAGGTCAATGCATCTTTCTTCAATCTCTTTATCAAGTGTGTTGATCCGATCATCGGCTTCAATAACCTCACGGGCGAGACCCGAGTCCCTTTCCAAAAGTGACCTCATGGCGTTTTGGATGGCCTTTTCTGCCAGACCTCCCAGATATAATAGATTTTCCTTGATTTCCTGAAGTTCCCTGTTGTAAATTTTACTGGTATGTTCTTTTCCGTTCATTTTTTCTCCCGCCTGCGTTTTTTAACCGAATCTTCCCGTGATATACTCTTCTGTTTGTTTTACATCCGGTGTTGTAAAGAGCTTTTCAGTGGGATTGTATTCTATTAACTTTCCTAAATAGAAAAATCCGGTATAGTCTGAAATCCTCGCAGCTTGCTGCATGTTGTGGGTTACAATGATAATAGTATATTTCTTTTTTAACTCCTCAATCAGTTCTTCAATCTTTGCCGTTGAAACAGGATCCAGTGCCGACGTAGGCTCATCCATCAGAAGAACATCCGGTTTCATGGCCAGCGCCCTTGCAATACAGATCCTTTGCTGCTGCCCGCCGGAAAGCATCATGGCAGACTGATTCAGTATATCCTTTACCTCATTCCACAGAGAGGCCTGTTTGAGACTCTGCTCCACCAAGGCTTCCAGTTCGCTCCGATTTTTTACACCGCCAAGTTTCGGCCCATACGTAATATTATTAAAGATTGATTTAGGAAAGGGATTCGGCTTTTGAAAGACCATGCCTATTCTTCTTCGGATCTCAACCGGGTCAACATCGGGGTCATAGATATTTCTGTCTTCAAATACGACTTCTCCCTCTACGCGGGTTCCATCTATGAGGTCGTTCATCCTGTTGAGCAGTCGCAGGAGCGTCGATTTACCACATCCGGACGGGCCAATAAGAGCGGTAACCTTATTTTTCTTGAAATCCATTGTAACATCTGTGAGTGCCTTGGATGCCCCGTAATAAAAATTTACCTTTTTTATTTCTATTATATTATCACTGAGCAATGTTACCACCTTTTTTTCTTCCTGATATAACTTCTCATAATGATTGCAATCAAATCAATGCCTGAAACAAGAGCAACGAGTACCAGTATTGTTCCGTATTGAATGGGCCTGGTCTCCTCAATGTGCGTGCCTGCTGTCGCCAGCACATAAACATGATAGGGAAGCGCCATCACTTCGTCGAAGATAGACGTGGGAAGTTTGGCCGTAAAGAAAGCCGCCGCCGTAAACATTATGGGGGCCGTTTCTCCTGCCGCACGCCCGATACCGAGGATTGAGCCTGTCAGGATTCCGGGCAGTGCATTAGGCAGAACAATCCTCAGGATGGTCTGCCATTTGGAAACACCAAGTCCCAGGGATGCTTCTCTGAATGTTTGCGGCACTCCTTTAAGCGCTTCTTCGGAAGCACCGATAATCGTAGGCAAGATCAGAAAACCGAGAGTTAATGCCCCTGAGAGGATACAGGAACCAAATTGAAGGAAAACCACAAACAACCCTAGGCCAAATAAACCGAAAACAACGGACGGAACTCCCGCCAGGCAGTTTATCCCGATTCTGATTAGTCTGATGACAGGACCCTGTTTTGCGTATTCACTAAGATATATGGCTGAAACAACCCCAAGGGGCAGGGCGATAATAATCGCTCCGGCAGTCAGGTAAAAAGTCCCCAGTATAGCCGGCATAATGCCTCCCTTAGTCATGGAATCTCTCGGAGGAAGGGTAAGAAAATCCCAGTTTACAGCGCCTATTCCATTCATAAATATATACACAAGGAACGCTCCTATGGATAGCGCTATGATGAAGGCGGAGAGTCGAACAGTGACAAAAAATAAATTTTGTTTAAAATAACGCCATTTCATAGTGTGGCAGAACCTACCTGTTTGAATTTATTGGATATATAATCAGCGATCAGGTTGAAAAAGAGCGTCATAAAAAACAGAACAATCCCCGTGGCAAAGAGCGCGTAATAATGATTACTTCTGAAAGGAGCCTCTCCCATCTCTGCTGCGATGCTTGCCGGCATGGGTCTCACGGAATCAAAGATACTTTCCGGTATGGCGGCTGCGCCCCCTGCCACCATAAGAACAACCATGGTTTCTCCGATGGCCCTTGCCATTCCCAGTATAACGGCGGTTGAAATTCCCGACAACGCCGCGGGGACAACAACCCTGGCAATAGTTTCAAATTTCGTCGCACCGAGGGCATAGGACGCCTCTTTGAATTCCTGTGACACGGAATAGATGGCATCCTCAGAAATACTTGAAATGGTTGGGACCGCCATGATGGATAACATGATAGATGCATTCAAAATATTCAGCCCCGTGGGTAACCCAAAGGTATTTTGAAGCCACGGAGCAAGCACGGCCATGCCGAAAAACCCGAGAACAACCGAGGGAAGGCCGGCAAGGAGTTCAATAACGGGCTTAAAGATTTCCTTTACCAGGGGTGGAGCAATCTCCGCAACATAGATTGCCGAAAGAACACCCAGAGGAACTGCGATAAGTGAAGCAAAAAATGTTACAACAAGTGAACCGACAATGAGTGACCATATCCCGAAAGAAGGTGGATCATATGTGGGATACCACTCCAGGCCAAAAATAAATTCTCTGACGGATACAACCTTGAATATGGGGAACCCTTCTTTAAAAAGAAATACAACAATCAGCCCAAGAACAAATATGGAAACCAGGGACAACAGGAAAAAGATGTTTTTTATAATTTTTTCTTTAAGTTTTCTTGTCATGTAACTACTCAGGTGGATAGGCTGAAGGCTGAAGGATTAGGAGGATAATCTTCTTCAGGTCTTTAATCCTCCTCCGTTCTCCTTGCGCCTTTAGCCTTTCGCCTTGTTTTAATACAGCGGAATATACCCCACTTTTTTTACAATCTCCTGCCCCTTGAGACTTAGAACATAATTGATGAAATCTGCAACTGTCCCTTTCGGCCAGCCGTCGGTAAACATGAAAAGGGGTCTTGCTATGGGATATGTTCCCGATAAAGCATTGGCGACAGTGGCCTTTATGCCGTTAACCGCCAGCGCTTTTACACTTCTGTTCATATAACCGAGTCCTATATAGCCGATGGCATATCTGTTTTTCGATATCGCCTGGACAACCGCGCCATTCGATGACTGCATTTGAGCCCTGGGCATTACTTTAGCCTTATGGAGCACCTTTTTGTGCCAGACCTCGTAAGTGCCCGAACTGGTGTCCCTGGATACAACGATAATCTTCATATCCTTTCCGCCAACTTCTTTCCAGTTTTTGATTTTCCCCTGATAAATGAGACTCATTTGTTCCAGAGAAAGATTATTCACAGGATTCTCAGGATGAACAATCGGGACAATCGCATCAATGGCAATACGATGGGGAACGGGGAAAACTCCTTTTTCCATGGCCATTTTAATTTCCTTACCTTTTATAAAACGTGAAGCATCGGCAATATCCGTCGACTTGTCTATGAGTGCTTTGATTCCGTTGCCTGACCCACCGCCGGATATGGATATGTTGACTCCTGGATGGCTTCCCAGATAGGCCTCGGCCGCTGCCTGTGCTATGGGAAGAACGGTTGTAGATCCCTTGATTACGATGGTCTCACCCGCAAAAGCGGTACCAATGCCCGCAAATGCAAGACACATAAAGCCTGTTAATAATACTTTAATCATTTTCATCTTCACCAACCTCCTTAATCATTTTTTAATATTGGGGAAGATACAACATGAATGTTACAGTTTGATGACAGATTGATGAAGGTTTTATTAAATTGCGAAGTTTTAAATAAAGGTAACCGTTCACGGGTTCAGGGGTTCAAGGTTCCATTCTTGTCCCCGGACTGCATTTGGGATGCGTATTTACGGGAAAAGCGTTAGCTTCGTCAGACCTGAAACAAAATCCGGAACCAAATCGGCAATTATTTGCGAAAATGAGCTTTTTTGACGAGGACTTCAGGTCTTTAATGCTGCCTTTGTCCTTAACCCTGAACGCTGAACCATGAACCTGTGAACGGGTACAAATAAAGAAAGGCCAATTATTGAAAGCCGGTTTAATCCTCGGCCTGAAGGGAGAATATTCCAGTAATCCTGTCCATGGCGGTTTTAACATTCTTATAACTGTTAAATGCGCTGAGACGAATATACCCGTTACCGCACGAACCAAAACCGATTCCGGGAGTACAAACAACGGCGGCTTTATTGAGAAGGGTATCAAATAATTCCCAGGAATCCATGCCTGTTTTAATCCATATATATGGCGAATTCTTCCCGCCGACACATGTATAGCCGAGGTCTGTCATTTTTTCCAGGATCAGAGAGGCGTTCCTCAGATAATAATCGGTTAATTCCCGTACCTGCTCTTTTCCTTCATCTGAATACACCGCTTCGGCGGCACGCTGTACAGGATAAGATACGCCATTGAATTTCGTTGTATGTCTGCGGTTCCATAGCGAATGGACATCGTGCCTGCTGCCTCGTGAATCATATGCAACACATGATTTCGGGACTACAGTATAGGCGCATCTTGTTCCTGTAAACCCGGCTGATTTTGAAAAACTCCTGAACTCGATTGCCACTTCCCTGGCGCCCTCGATTTCATAAATGCTTCCCGGTATCGATTCGTCACGGATAAAAGCTTCATAAGCGGCATCAAACAGTATCAGTGCCTTGTTTTCTCTCGCATATTCAACCCATTTTGCAAGCTGTTCCTTTGTGGCGGTTGCTCCGGTCGGATTATTGGGAAAGCAAAGATAAATCAGATCAACCTGTTCATCCGGGACTGCCGGAACGTATCCGTTTTTCTCGGTTGATTCAAGATACACAAGTCCTTTATACCGCCCGTTTTCCCAGGAGCCGGTTCTGCCCGCTATAACATTCGTATCGACATACACGGGATACACAGGATCCGGCACGGCAATCCTCGAATCCAAAGAGAAGAGCTCCTGAATGTTTCCCGTATCGCATTTTGCTCCGTCACTGATAAATATTTCATCCGCGCCGATTTCCGCCCCCTTTGCCTGAAAATCATTTTCCGCAATAGCCTCCCGCAGAAATTCATACCCCTGTTCAGGTCCGTAACCGCGGAAACTACTGTCCCGCGCCATTTCATCAACGGCTTTATGAAGCGCCTCGATGCATGCCAACGGCAAAGCACGCGTTACATCACCTATACCCAGTCTGATTATTTCCCTATCCGGATTAGAACCGGCAAAATTATTCACCCGCTTCGCAATGTCTGAAAAGAGATAAGACGCCTGCAGCTTCAGATAGTTTTCATTGATTTTTATCATAATTATACCCTTTATTTATGACTCTGTTGATTTAAGGTCTTTTCGCCCAATCTCTGCGTTATGCTCAAAAAAT
>JAGGSD010000007.1 GCA_021159265.1 Syntrophobacterales bacterium
AGAATCTGATATCATTGAGATTCTTCGTCGCTCCGCTCCTCAGAATGACACGGCATGGACTTTTTACAAGTGCATCAAACTTCTATCACGTTTTAAAAAAAAGGCAATAAAAAAATGGGTAAAGACAGCTCTACAATTTTCTTTCTACGGATTTTACTTTACTTTCAATACGCCCTGATTCACCTTTCCGGTAATCGGCTGCAACTGTCATGTACACCCGATCACAATCTTTTTTGAGTTCCTGGAAGCAACGATTAATCACGGCCATGACCTTTTCCCACTCACCCTCGATACTGGTACTCATGGGGCCTAGCTTATATGATAATCCGCTGTCTCTGATAATTTTTACAACCCTGGCCACATATACGCTTACACTTTCACCTTTGTCTAAGGGAAAGATTGAAAAATTGATAAGTACGCTCATTCATATCTTCCTTTCATTGTAAAATACGTAACTACTCAGGCCTACCCTCATTTATTGGAACTCTTTTAACCGTGAATGGTTCGACTGAGCTCGCCGAAGGCTGAGCGTTCGATTGAGCTCACGCCGAAGTCTCATGTCGAAGCCATTTTTGCCTGTCTGCGTGCAACGCACAGGCAGGCAAGAATTTTACAACTAAGCGTCTAACCCTCTCCCACCCGGAGAGAGGAAATTAAGGGTTGTCATTATACCACAATAGTGTTTTTATTGGAAAATGATTATCATTATCCAGAAGGAAAATGCTCATGCAAATTGAGATAATTGGCACAGAGTCTCTTGGGGTTCGAGGGCTTTGCACGGTGGTAACAGTAAATGATCGCAGGATCGTTATCGATCCTGGTGTGGCTTTAGGTTATCTTCGTCATGGTAAACTTCCGCACCCTTCCCAGGTTGCTGTGGGCGCAAAGGTTCGCGAAAAAATAATTGAGTCATTGAAAAGCGCCACCGATGTAGTCATCAGCCATTATCACGGTGATCATATACCATTGGTTCATGCGAATCCTTATCAACTTGATGTGCGATCAGTTATTGAGGCTTGCCGGAATACCAGTTTCTGGTGTAAAGATCCGGGTACCATTTTAAACAACATATCAATACGTTACAATGATCTGTCGAGGGAACTTGGAATAAAACTTCATATTTCAGAGGGAAGTAAGAGCGAATTGATGACTTTTTCAAAGGCCCAGCCACATGGTGAAATGAATAATGGTCTCGGAACTGTCATGATGACACGCATTGATGATGGCAATGAGGTCTTTGTCCATGCCTCGGATATCCAGCTTCTTTATAATGATTCCATATCGGATATTTTGAATTGGAAACCTGATATCGCACTTGTTTCAGGGCCGCCATTATATTTGTCATTTCTGACACCCGAACAGGAGAAAAGAGCACATGACAATGCGGTCCGCCTTGCCGGAGGCGTTGGAACATTAATTATCGACCATCATCTTCTCCGTTCAGAAGAAGGAATTCGCTGGCTGGACAATCTCGCATCTTTAACAGGTAACAGGATAAAATGTGCGGCCGACTTTATGGAACGTCGCAGGCTTCTCCTGGAATCATGGCGGGATCGGTTGTACCGCGAGATGCCCGTACCGGAAGGATGGCATGAAGCTTACTCTCGTGGCGATGTTAATGCCGATGAATATATTAAACCTTTATATCAACTCAATTTTTCCCCAGGCTCCAAGCTTATCTTTCACGATAATTAATATGCCCAGAATCCCCGTAATTTGTGACCCTGCATGAAGGGCTCTTTTTATATCACCCTTCCTTTTTACACGATTACCGATAAATGTCGCGGCGGCATCGGCCAGCGGTGTTGACTCTGATATAACACAAACAGCATCTGCAGCGCCGAGACTCAATGAATGACCTACAGTGCCGGATGATGTACAAATACCAACGGGAGTATCCGCAGCCTTTATTCTCAGCGCAATTTTATAACTCAACGGGGAATCACCGGCAAATATTCCCACACGAGCGTCATTGTCAACGACCTTCAGGAAGATATCGCCGCCATTTTCCACAATAACATTATCGGAATATTCTAAAAGATCTGTGCCGACATACCGGGCAATAGCGCCGGCTACTGAAGCCATAGGGCCCACCCCGCAGATGCGGGACGCTTCAATCATATCTCTTACGAGGGGCGGAGCAAACTCGTCTTTTTCTATGGGTGTCAGGGAATTTAAGAAGATGGGACGGTATTTGATATATTCCTCAATGTTTCTTCTGCATTTAGAGACAGATTCGAGGGTGATGTCGTTGTAATTCTTGTCGGCGCTGATATAAAGATCTGTTTCTTTTACCTGTACATGAAAAGTGGTCAGATTCCCTTTAGAAATCCTGTTTCTGTAAGTTCTTTCACGATACTCCATGTTACTCGTTACTCGTTGCTCGGTGCCCATTGCTCATTGCTGGTTGACTACCTAAACTTTGTGGTTCCCACGCCCAGAATTCCATCCGCTTCTTTTTTTATATCTTCAGAAATATTAAGCCTGCATTTTTCACCAAGGTATATTACTGTTTCACTCACTTTGTTTTCTATAATATGCATGTATGCCTTATGCTTACCTTTATATTTATAAAGCATTGCATTAAGTAATTCGATATCGTGTTCCTTCGCTTTTGTAACATCGACCATAAAATGAACAGATGTAAATGGTGACTTTGCGGCTTCTTCCAGCGTGAGGACTTCTGAAGCTACAATCTTAATGTTTTCCTCCCCTGCATCAACCCTGCCTTTTATAAGGAGCGGCTCATCACCGTTAATGCGGGAAAAGGCATCCCGGTAAAGGTCGGAAAAGACAATTACTGTGGAAGTGCCCTTCATATCTTCCAAAGTCAGATAAGCCATTGTGTCTTTTCTCTTAGTCGTAATTTCTTTGACGCCGGCAACTATTCCCGCCATGGTAACGACACTCCCATCTGTTTTCCCTGATACTGTTTCTGAATCACAATCAACGATCAGGTCGAGTTTATTCTCAAATTTCAAGAGGGGGTGTCCTGTGATATAAAAGCCCAGGGTTTCTTTTTCATAGGACAGAAGTTTTTCCTGGTCCCATTCAGGGACATCCGGCAATTCGATCCCCCCGGAACTTTCCATATCAAATTCTTCAAAAAGACTGGTCTGACCGCTTGCCTTGTCCCTGTTTCTTTTTTGAGAAATATCAACGACTTTCTCAAAACCTTCCATTAGTCGTGCTCTGTTATTTTCCAGAGAATCAAAGGCGCCACATTTTATCAGGCTCTCTAAAACCTTTTTATTAATTTTCCTGAGATCCACCCTGCTGCAGAAATCGTAAAATGAAGAAAATTTTCCACCTTCTCTTTTTTCCTCAATGATCGAATCCACAGCAGCGGCGCCGACATTTTTCACTGCAGCAAGACCAAATCTCACGCTGCCGTCGCTTACGCTGAAATCCTTCTGTGACTCATTGATGTCAGGGGGAAGCACGCCGATTCCCATATCCTTGCAGGCGGATATGTATTTTATTATGTTGTCTCTGTTATTTCTCTCACTTGTCAGGAGGGCGGCCATAAACTCAACAGGATAATGGGCTTTCAGGTATGCCGTCTGATAAGATATCATTGCATAGGCTGTACTATGAGATTTGTTGAATCCATATTCGGCAAACTTTTCCAACTGTTCCCATATTTTTTTTGCCTTATTCTCCGATATCTTGTTTTTCTTTGCTCCCTCAAGAAATTTAGGTTTTTCCAGTTCCATGTCCGCAGTCTTTTTCTTGCTCATGACCCGGCGGACATTATCCGCTTCAGCCAGCGTGTAATTGCCGACCGTACTGACTATCTGCATGACCTGTTCCTGATAAACAATAACTCCATAAGTTTCCTTAAGTATATTCTCAAGTTCGGGGACCTCATAAACAATTTTTTTCGTTCCCTGCTTTCCTTCAATAAAAGCAGGAATCATATTCATGGGACCCGGCCTGTAAAGGGCAATCAATGCGATAATATCTTCGATGCAATCGGGTTTAATGCTGACAAGAAGTTCCCGCATACCTGAGCTTTCAAGCTGGAATACACCGTCAGTCTGACCTTTGACGAGAAGATCATAGGTCTGCCTGTCATTTAGAGGAACGTTATCAATATCTATCTCTGTCCCCTTTCCTTCCCTTATAAACTGAAGTGTGTGATTAATTACTGTAAGGGTTTTTAAGCCGAGGAAGTCGAATTTTGTCAGGCCAATCGTTTGAAGATCATTCATGGAGAATTGCGTCACGATATCACCATTGGGACTTTTACAGAGCGGAACCCTTTCTACCAATGGCTTATCCGAAATCACAACACCCGCGGCGTGGGTCGAAGAATGCCGGTTCAAGCCTTCCAGAGAACGTGAAAGAGACAAAAGCCTTTTTATTTTATCACTCTTCTTTTCTTCTTCACGGAGGCGTGGTTCCCTTTTTATTGCCTCATCAAGACTTATGTTGAGAATATTGGGAATCATTTTGGCTATCTTGTCCACCTCGCCATAGGAGATATTAAGCGCCCTTCCAACATCCCGAATAACAGCCTTTGCCTGCATTTTACCGAAGGTAATTATTTGAGAGACACGATCACTTCCGTATTTTTCCGTCACGTATTTGATCATATCATCCCTGCCCTCTATGCAAAAATCTATATCTATATCGGGCATGCTTTTTCTGTCAGGGTTGAGAAATCTTTCAAAAAAGAGTTTGTATTTTATGGGATCTATATTGGTAATACCCAAAGCGTAGGCAACCAGACTGCCTGCGGCTGAACCTCTGCCGGGACCAACGGGAATTTTGTTCTCCTTCGCGTGATTAACAAAATCAGCAACGATCAGGAAATACCCCGGGAATCCCATTGATTTGATTATGTCAAGCTCCATATTTAAACGTTTCTCATATATTTCACGCAGGTTGCCATTGCCTTCTTTTGTTATCCGGGGCATTAATTTCGCAAGTCCCTTTTGGGCCAGCGATGCGAGATACTTATCAGGTTCAAGATTATCGTCTATTTCAAAGTGGGGAAGGAATATGTTATCAAAGTTCAGTGCAAGGTTGCACCGTTCAGCAATTACCACAGAATTTTCAATTGCTTCGGGACAGTAACTGAAAAGCTCCTTCATTTCGTCAGGAGACTTAAAATAGAAATGATCGGTTGTCATCCTCATCCTGTCATCATCGTCCATCGTTTTGCCCGTTTGTATACACAAAAGAACTTCCTGTGCTTCGGCATCTTCTTTGTTGAGATAATGACAATCATTAGTGGCAACGACGGGGATGGAAAGCTCTTTGCCGATTTTAATAAGTCCTTCATTGGCAATCTTTTGCTCGGGAATTCCATTTTCCATAATTTCCAGGTAGAAATTTTCCTCGCCAAATATTTCAAGGTACTCTCCGGCCACCCTTTTAGCAGAATCCCTGCTTCCATTAAGTAAAAGTTGAGGTATTTCACCGTGCAGGCAGGCACTCATACCGATAAGTCCTTTGCTGTATCGGGCCAAAAGCTCTTTGTCCACACGAGGACGATAGTAAAATCCTTCGAGATAAGCGGCGGAAGTGAGCTTCATGAGATTATTGTACCCTTCGATGTTCCTGGCAAGGACAACAAGATGATGATTGGTCTCTCTTGCCCCGTAAGAACCTTTATCAAACCGGCTCTTCGGAGCCACATAGAGCTCACATCCTATGATTGGCTTGATCCCGTAGCGATAGGCTTTCTGATAGAATTCTATGGTTCCGAACATGTTACCATGGTCTGTCATGGCAACGGCGGGCATTTTATATTTTTTCGCCTTTTTAAAAAGGTCATCCAGGCGTATCGCCCCGTCAAGAAGACTGTACTGCGTATGGACGTGAAGGTGTACAAAATCGGAGTGTTCCATAATTTTACTCATTATTGGTAACTACTCAGGTTCAAAGTTCGAGGGTCCATGGTTCAAAGTTAAAACCGATGAACGTAGAGCTGTATGAGAAGATCCTGAGCAGTTGCCGTTGCTGTTTTAATCCACCCAGTAATTGGGGGCTTCTTTAGTAATAATCACATCATGCACATGGCCTTCCCTGAGTCCTGCTGATGTTATTCGAACAAATTTTGCTTTTTCCCTCAATTCTTCTAAAGTTTTACAACCAACGTATCCCATTCCTGCTTTCAACCCGCCTACCAGTTGATAAATACTTGCAGAAAGTGCTCCCCGAAAAGGCACTCGCCCCTCTATCCCCTCCGGAACCAGTTTTAGCTTACTTTCTATATCATCATCTATATAATAGCGATCCCTACTTCCTGCTTTCATTGCCTCAAGAGACCCCATTCCCCTGTAAACCTTGTAACTCCTCCCCTGGAAGAAAATTGTTTCACCGGGACTTTCCTCTGTCCCCGCGAAAAGCCCTCCTATCATAACGGAATGAGAACCTGCAGCAAGCGCTTTTACCATATCACCGGAATACTTAATGCCTCCATCTGTTATGGCAGGAATGTTATGCTTTAAACATGCCTTACTGCAATCTCTAATAGCCGTCATTTGAGGAACACCAACCCCGGCAATAATTCTCGTTGTACAGATCGATCCGGGACCCACGCCTATTTTCACTGCGTCAACTCCGGCCCTGATAAGCGCTTCCGCTCCTTCATAAGTCGCCACATTCCCGGCTATAAGTTCGCAGTTCGGAAAATTTGTCTTCGTATCCTTAACAGCGTCCAATACTCCATCAGAGTGCCCATGTGAAGTGTCAATAACAATGACGTCTGCCCCGGCCGCAAGAAGGGCGTCGATCCTTTCTTCCCTGTCGAGTATTCCTACAGCGCCGCCTACTCTCAATCTGCCCAACGAATCCTTACAGGAATTGGGATATTTTTTTATTTTTTCAATATCTTTTATTGTAATAAGTCCCTTTAATCTATAGTCGTCATCTACAACCAGGAGCTTCTCAATCCGGTGCTCATGGAGAAGTTTTTTGGAGCCTTCCAGAGTAATGTCAGCAGAAACGGTCACCAGGTTCTTTTTGGTCATGACATTGGAAACCGGTTGTTCTAAATCAGTCTCAAATCTGAGATCGCGGTTTGTCAGGATTCCCACAAGTTTCTGTTTCTTTACCACGGGAACACCGGATATCCTGTAGTTGCCCATTAATTTGAGGGCATCACCGACTTTCTGCTGGGGTTCTATGGTTATGGGATCGATAATCATTCCACTTTCAGACTTTTTAACCTTATCGATTTCGAGAGCCTGTCTTTCAATACTCATATTGCGATGAATAATCCCTATACCGCCCTCCTGTGCCATACATATAGCCGTTCTCGATTCTGTTACAGTATCCATTGCGGCGCTGATAATCGGTATATTCAGGGGAATATTTCTTGTCAGCAAAGTGGACGTATCCACTTCACTTGGCATCACACTGGATTCCGACGGGACAAGAAGAAGATCATCAAATGTAAGCCCCTCCTTTATTTGTTCTTCTATCATTTTGTGCCTCCGCTATTGCTTTTAGAAATCAATCTTGGTGGACTCGTAAGAAGTCCGCTATGCCGTTTTAGGCGCTTAATTGTAAAGTTCGTGCAAAATTGGCAAAAGAATTTCTTTATGGCTGATAAGTCCTTGCAAAACTTAAATCCGAATATCGAATTTCGAAACTC
>JAGGSD010000360.1 GCA_021159265.1 Syntrophobacterales bacterium
ATCGACTGGATCATCAAGCGCAACCTTCGAAAAGAATCCCTCGACAGATGGCTGGAAATAGCAAAGGAAAACGGAGAATCACATTGCCCTTTAACTTTCCCCAGGAAGAATGGATCTCATTAAGGACCACAAACATAATTGAACGGCTCAACAAGGAATTTAAACGCAGAACAAAGCCCATGGAAATCGCAGCAGGGGAACATGCCTGCTATACGCTCCTGACTTCTATCTGCTTAAAGATGGAATTGCACTGGAGATCAAACCCTGTAGGGAAAGTGCGTAACAAGCTGCCATTCTTTAAAGAATCGGCTTTTGATAATTTTACATAATTAACTTGGCACTACCATTGTTCTTGCTGTTTACAAACAACAAAGGGAAGACGATATCACTTACGCAGCATGGTATCCAGACCGCGAGAAAGAGAAAAAGAAACACAATAACATACGATAACCAGTTTAATGTTTCTCCGGTCGCCATGATAATATGAAACAGGGATGCCCAAGTGCTTAATAAGACATGCCCGGCATGCGGAAATTTCGTTGTCGGCCGGAAGTATGCTATGGCGATACCCAGTATTGCAAGGGGATTAACCAACCACCATTTTTCAATGAAACCGATGTGAACGCCTCTATTTGGCATATCTAGCATGACCTCTGACAGGTAAGGAATTACTGAATCACTCAATGTGGCTATTCCTATGGAACCTGCATAGCCTATAGCCAGCAGAATCCAGATATTACACTTATATTTGAATCCTCCGCATTTATGGAGTTTGTACATGGAAGCGGTGACAAGCGCGCTGAGAATGACATGTATCGGATGAAGTATATAGAATATATTATAGGAAGTCCTGGCAGATATATTATGGAAAAGAATCATGATGATGATTCCTGTTAATGCTCCGAAAAGAGTGAAGGGGGAATGGTTTTTTAATTCGGTAGAAATTTGTTTAATCATTTTCGCTCCTCATGCTAAAAAGAACTCGGTTTCCTCTTCAGTACATGTTTTGATTTGTCGAACATGTTATATGCAACTTAATTACTTTTAGCTTTCTGACAGTTTTCGCATATTCCCGTTATAATTACATTTATTCCTTCAATCGTAAAATTGTGTGGCCTCGCCAGCCAATTCCAGGTTTGCGATATGGTAAGAGGCTCAAGACATGTCATGATCCTGCATGATGTGCAATAAAAATGAGCGTGAACGGGACTATGATGGCAGGCCATTTCATAATAATTAGTTCCATTTCCTGTGGGGATTTTCCTTATGATTCCTCTTTTCTTAAAACATGATAAAATACGGTGAACAGTAACCTTGTTAATTTTCTGACGATCGTTCATCATTTTAAGAATGTTGCCTGCAGACACAGGTCTGTCAGAGCGGATTAAGATATTCAGCACAGCCACCCGCTGCGGAGTTCTGCTTAATTTGGCGTCCTTTAAGCTTTGATATACGTCACAAAACTCACCATTCCTGTTCATAAAAGGTTCAATATCATAAACGCAACTCACTTGCAAATAAAAAATTACAATTTTAATCTGTATTATTTTCATGAATGGTGTATAAATGAAAATTATTTGAACAGCACATTGAAAGCTCCATTATGCCGTTTAGCGGCATTATAATGGAAAGTAACTTTTACAAAGCATGTTTAAGGCCGATGGGGGCATCGGCCCCTACATATTGTAGGGCCTGTTCCCCGAACAGGCCGTGTATCTGGATAGTGTCCAGTGAAATCAACAAGTTATATTAAATTCGCCCAAACGAGTTACTTGAAAGATGTAGTCATATTTACGGAGGCTGAAATGAAAATAGTACATGGCTTTGAGTTGCTAAAAGATGAAGATATCGTGGAATTGCTAACAAGGGCTAAATTTTATCGGCACGTTAAGACAGGCACTGAACTGCTCTCGCTTATGAACGATGATGAAAATAAGGTATTCGGAATTACCTTTCGTACCCCGGCTGGTGATTCTACAGGTTTGCCGCACATCATGGAACACTCTGTTCTTTGCGGGTCAAGGAAATATCCCGTTAAAGAACCTTTTGTGGAAATTCTCAAGGGTTCGCTGCAGACATTTCTTAATGCCATGACCTATCCTGATAAGACCTGTTATCCCGTGGCAAGTCAAAATATTCAGGACTTTTATAATCTCATTGATGTATATCTTGATGCGGTTTTTTATCCCAACATTTCCCCTTTTATTTTTCAGCAGGAAGGATGGCACTATGAACTTGAGAAGCCGGATGGTCCGCTTTCATACAAAGGTGTAGTCTTTAACGAGATGAAGGGGGCTTATTCGTCGCCTGACAGCCTGATCGCCGAGTATTCCCGGCAATCTCTTTTTCCTGACAACAGCTATGGCTTTGATTCTGGAGGAGACCCCGAAGTTATTCCATCACTCAGTTTTGAACAATTCAGGGAGTTTCATCAAAAGTATTACCATCCATCGAATGCCCGTGTCTTCTTCTGCGGGGATGATAATCCTGATGAACGGCTGCGCCTGGTAAATGAGTACCTGAAGGATTTTGAACGGCTGGATATTGACTCAACGATAAAATTGCAGAAACATTTCGACCATCCTAAACGCATTGTTCATTACTATGCATCAGGGCAAGATAAAGCTTCGCGATCGAAGGGAATGATTACCGTGAACTGGCTTCTCTGCGAAACAACTGATGTCCAAACCAATATGGCTCTTCATATCCTCAGTTATATCCTTCTAGGGATGCCCGGTTCTCCCCTTCGCAAAGCGCTTATTGATTCAGGATTAGGTGAGGATATCGCCGGTGTTGGATTGGAAGATGAGCTGAAACAAATGTTTTTTTCCGTTGGGCTGAAAGGAGCTAATGTTGAAAAAGCCTACCTTGTGGAAAAACTTATCCTTGATACTTTAACCGGTTTAGCCAGGGACGGTATCGATCCTCAGACAATCGAGGCATCGATAAACACAATAGAATTCAGTTTGCGTGAAAATAATACGGGGAGTTATCCCCGTGGGCTGGCACTTATGCTTCGTTCTTTAACCACGTGGCTTTATGACAGCGATCCAGTGGCTTTACTGGGTTTTGAATCTCCCTTGAAGGCAGTAAAAAATTGCATAAGTAAAGATAAAACATATTTTGAAGATTTAATTGATCATTTTTTTGTCAAAAATACACACCGTACTACGGTTATATTAAAACCTGACTCCAATCTCAGAGAGAAGATGGAGGCAGCAGAAAAAAAGAAACTTGCTGAAATCAAAAATGCAATGGCAAATGCTCAGTCTTCAGCGAGCCCAGACTCCGGCGAGCTCAGTCGAACCGTCGAATCGCCCGGTCGAGCCGTTGAGTCGTTGCAATCAGTAATAAATAATACACGTGAACTCAATAAAATGCAGGAAACACCGGATTTACCTGAATCGCTGGCAAAGATTCCTGTTCTGAAACATGCAGATCTGAATAAAAAGAATAAAACAATTCCCCTTGCACTTTTTGATCAAGAAGGCACACGCATTTTGTATCACGATCTTTCCACCAATGGAATAGTTTATATGGATGTGGGATTTAATTTGCACACATTGCCACAGGAGTATCTTCCTTATGTTCCTCTTTTTGGCAGGGCCCTTCTTCAGATGGGTACGGAAAAAGAAGATTTTGTAAAACTTTCGCAACGAATAAGCCGGAAGACCGGAGGAATACATCCCGCATCGTTCACCTCCGTTATCAAAAACAGTAACAAGACTGCGGCGTGGCTTTTTCTTTGCGGCAAGGTAATGCAAAACCAGTTGGGAGAGCTCTTAAGTATTATCGAAGACATCCTCTTGTCTCCCCGGCTGGATAACAGGGAACGCTTCAGGCAGATGGTGTTGGAAGAAAAGGCGAGGTATGAACAGGGACTGGTGCCCGGCGGTCATCAGATTGTTAATACCCGTTTGCGGTCTCATTTTTCTGAGGCGGGGTGGCTCGGTGAGCAGATGAACGGCATAAGTTATCTCTTTTTCCTGAGGCGGCTTGCCAGGGATGTGGACAAAGATTGGTCTGCTGTCCATGCTGTCCTTGAAAAAATGTTACAGATTTTTGTCAACAGAAAATCCATGATCGTTAATGTTACCATTGATAGTCATGGCTGGTCTTATGTTGAGCCTCGTATTCGTGGATTTTTGGGGACGTTGCCGGAAGTATCTGCAAATACAGCAGAATGGTTACCTCAGCGCTTTGACGATTTTGAAGGTATGACAATTCCCGCTCAGATCAATTATGTAGGTAAAGGCGGGAATCTTTATGAAATGGGATATAAATTTCATGGATCGGTCAATGTGATATCAAAGTACCTCCGCACCACGTGGTTGTGGGAACGAGTTCGCGTACAGGGCGGAGCTTACGGCGCCTTCTGTCTGTTCAACAGCCTTTCCGGGGTATTGACCTTTTTGTCATACAGGGATCCAAATCTTGTGAAAACGGTTGAAATCTTCGATAAAACGACTGAGTTTCTGCGTAATATTGACCTCAGCCGTGAAGAACTGACAAAGAGTATCATAGGCGCCATAGGAGATATAGACACGTATATGCTTCCCGATGCGAAGGGATATATTTCCCTGTTGCAGTATCTCAATGGAAATAACGATGAAGACCGCCAGCAGATGCGCGATGAAGTATTGTCAACGACGGTCGATGATTTCAGGAATTTCGCTGATGTGCTGGAAGGAGTGAAAGAAAACGGGTTGGTAAAGGCCCTTGGTTCAAAAGGAGCGATAGAAGAAGCGGTGAGAAATCATCAATTGCCTTTGAAGATTATTGAAGTAATGTAGGCATGAGCTCCCTCGAACTTCAAGGACAACAATTTAATGCAGCAAAGCCGCAAAGGCAAAAGTCTAAAGGCCGGGAATTAAAACTAAAAAGTCAGATTTGTTTTTACTTTTCAGCTTTCTTCTTATCTATTTAAGCTCACGGCAATGTCAAAGTCATAAATAAGGAGGATTTGTCCAAGTCAGTTGCGGTATAAGTACCATAGAATTTTCATGTCGGACATCACTGCTGTCAGGTTAAATTTTCTTGGCCTGTAAAACATCATTTAATGATAGAAGGTTATGGCAGTTTTTTAATTTATCGATTTTAAATTTTTTCAAATACTGCGATCAATAAATTCAATAACTTGCTGTTGAAAATTGCCAAGAATTCAGATTAACACCGATTTCCACAGTTGGTATAACCGTCATATAATCCACACAGGAAGCCTTTATGGGGAAATTATATAAAGATTCAAGAGTTGAATTAACAAGATTTACCGCTGCGCACTATGATTCTATCATGAATTTGATGAGCCTTGGGTACTATGCTCACTTTATAAAAAAAGCGGTTTCCCTGATGCACATACAGCCGGAAGATAAGATTCTTGACTTGGGATGTGGTACAGGAAGGAATGCTCACCTGATGGTGTCATACCTTTCTGAAAAAGGCAGACTATTGGGAATGGATATCTCTTATGAGATGGAAAAACAATTTCGTTCACGCTTTAAACAATTCACAAATGTTTCTTTCCTTAGGCAGCGGATTGATCAGCCGTTTGAATTTACGGAAACTTTTGATAAGGCATTTATCTCATTTGTTATACATGGGCTTCCTCACGAGGCAAGAGAAGAAACCATTCAAAATATCACCGATCATCTCAAACCCGGGGGCAAGTTTTTTATTTTAGATTACAATGAATTCACACTACGGGATATGCCACTGTATATGCGTGTTCCTTTCAAGATTATGGAATGCCCCCATGCATTCGATTTTATAAAGAGGGACTGGAAGGAAATCCTCAAAGATTTCGGATTCCAGACGTTTCAGGAACATCTGTTCTTTTGGAATTACGCGCGGCTCCTCGAAGCATCTTTATGAGACTTTGTTCTTCTGAAATTATACATTTTTTATCTCCGGTGTGGCATCCGGATCAAAAGGATTTGTTCTTATGGCAAGGGAAAACAGATAAGGGTAATTATCCTTCAGGTGCTTCATATAGACCAGCCATTCCGTGGTTAAAAGAACGTATGCCCTCTCTATGTCGCTGGCGATATGTTTATAATCGGCGTCTTTTAAATCTTTGACATTCTCTCTGTGAGACAGTTCCTCGGCAAGGTGAAACACAGCCCAGAGGAGGTCTGAAAAAGTGTCATGTTCCAACAACCCGGGATTCTGCAATAAATCGACCATAAAGTATCTTTTACTCAAAAGAAAGTTTCGGAGTAGCTCCAGGTTTCCCTTTCGAATGTCAATTTCATATTCGTGACCCCTGCAAGCTTTATGCGCGCCGGAAAATTGCTGATCAAGCCAATCTTTACACGAGGCAAAATCCCCCTTCATTTTTTCGGTATTACGGTCAAATTCGGAGAAAATTCTCAGAAGTTCTGTTCCGATTTCACTGAAAAAGACTCCAATAATCATATTAAGTTTGTTCAACTTGGTCTTTTCCGCTCTGTAATTCAGTAATTCGTGTATGATAACGGTAACGAGCAATACTTCGATAAATACAAAAGCAATATCCCCTACCATATAAATAAAAATGTGGTGGAGATCTCTGAAGATCAAATAGTGGATAAAATAAAAGAATGCCGACAGCGCAATTAATCCCGCGCCCCAGAAAAGTTTCCATCTAACAAGTTTCATATGCACTCTTTCTGTTATGCTGAACGGCTGTTCTTGTGTCATATTCGTCCAAAAAAGACGTAATGTTCATATCCTCCCTGATTCCAAGGCGTGTCAGTGAAAAATCATATCGTACCGGGTCGTGCGGAGCTATCTTTCGAAACGCATCTGTTATTTCCAAGGCGGTTTTCATATCTGCCTGTTTGCGTTTTGTAAATCCGAATGCAAGGCAGATTTTGTGCATATGCGTGTCGAGAGGAATAACGAGTTCTGAAGGAGGTATGTCATCCCATCCTCCGGGATCGACATCATCACGACGCACCATCCAGCGGAGAAACAGATTGATCCTCTTGCATGCACTCCCCTTTGCGGGTGAAGGCAGCAGACTGTTGCTCCGGCAATTAAACCCGCTACTTAGCTCTTTCACAAATTCGGTAATGGCCGGTAAAATCGATTCGCCGTTATTTATAAACCCGGCTTTAAAACACGCGTAGAGAGAACCGTATTTCATAATAACGTTTTTCATGCCGAACAGCATTGCCGCAATTTCCTCCCCGGTGGTAAATCTGTGTTTGAAGGAGGAAAACGTGCGCAAAAGCGATTTCATGGAGGCAACTTCAAGAAAGCCAAAGGGGGATGGAGTCATTCGATCGAGGATAATTGACCCACTTCTGTTTATCTGGAAAACTCTGCCATAGGCGAGAGAGGAAGCGATGAGACCGACAATCTCCCGGTCACGAAGATCCTCGTAATCATAGAGAAATTCCAGTGGATCAGGATGCACAAACTCGCGCATGTTGTACTTTCCGTAGAGATACTCGAGAGTTTCTTCTAAAATTGATGATGAGGTTATGGCATTCATCCTAACCCGAACAAGCCGGAAAAGCTCGAAGCTGAAAGCCGCAGCCGTTCACGGCTTGAAATTGGAAATTAGAAATTCGGGAGAAAAGCATGGGGCCAAATTTCCAATTTCTATTTTCTAATT